>DYHU01000059.1:0-11570 GCA_020724025.1 Syntrophorhabdus sp.
GGCCGACGAACTCTCTTAGCGTCTTCGGCCTCAACCGATCGGCAAGCGGAGCTTCTCTCTCGAATAACTCTTTCCCTCTCTTGTCAAACAGATCCGTCTGCTTTTTTATATTCATACGATTTCAGAACGCAACTTAAAGGTGGCTGCTACTCCCTATCTCCCCATTTTCTCTTCAATCTCCTGAATGGCTTGAAGCATCTGTTCGTGAATCAGCCCGTTGGAGGCAAGGGTCTCCCCGGCATATATGCTCATGGGCTGCCCCTTAAAGTCCGTCACCTTTCCTCCCGCTTCCGTGATCAACAGAGCTCCTGCCGCCATGTCCCACGGATGGAGTTTTAGTTCCCAGAACCCGTCAAATCGCCCTGCGGCGACATAACAGAGATCAATGGCTGCCGAACCCGGCCGTCGAATGGCGAGACTCTGCCGGATGAACTGACGAAAATAGGGAAGATAGGCATCGGGATTCTCCTGGACATCATAAGGAAAACCCGTAGAGAGAAAACTTCGGTCCAGGACATGTTCACGAGAAACAAAGATCCGATTCCCATTGAGAAAGGCTCCCTTCCCTTTTTCAGCCAGGAAGAGCTCATCGTGAATGGGGTCATATACCACGCCCAGACTCATCTCCCCTTCTGCTTCCAGACCGATCGACACACAAAAACAGGGATATCCATGAAGATAGTTGGTCGTCCCGTCAAGGGGATCGATGATCCATTTCCAGGGAGAACCTTTCTTCTCAAAAGGACTCTCCTCGGTCAGAAGGTCGTGGTCCGGAAAGGACTGAAGGATGATCTGTGTGATCGTTTGATCACATCGCTTATCCACTTCGGTCACCGGATTGAACTCTCCCTTATATTCTACCGAGTGGGTCTGGCCGTAGTGAAGCATCTGGATTTGTCCCGCTTCCTTGGCTGCGGCGATAGCGACTTGTAGAAAACGATCGTCCTTATTCATAGCCTCCCTGTTCATCGACCCTGTAGAGTTGAGTTACCAACGGTCATAGACTGTCATGCAAGGCTTTAACTTCGACTTGTAACCCCTCAGTTATGGTTTGTCTAAGTTAACCATAACCTGTAACTCAGCCCTTCAGGGCTGATTTTTTCCCGCCAGGGCGGGACTTAAGCCCTGAGTTACATATTCGACAAACAGTTTATCCTTCGTAACTGAGGGGTTACCTCGACTTGAATGATGAAGTTGACAACCCTTTCGTTCAAACTATATGATACCCTAAAAAGCAAGTCAACCTATCGCCTCGAAGGCAAGGCCTAGGCATGAACTCCAACCGAAGGCTCCGATGGGGGAAGAGAATAACATGGAGGAAGTGATGAAATTCGTATCCAATGGTTACTGTTTTGTGTGTGGTGAAAAGAATCCGAAGGGATTGAAAATCAAGTTTCAGGTTGACCAGGAGAAACAGGCCATTCGCACTGCATTCACCGTTGAGCCAACCTATCAGGGTTGGGATGGGGTCGTCCATGGCGGGATGATCTGCACTCTTTTAGATGAGGCCATGGCCAATCTCGTTTATGAATTAGGATACGATGCGATTGCGGCATCTCTGGAAGTCCGATTCAAACAGCCGGCTCCGATTCTTGAGCCCCTTCTTGTTCAGGGAGAGATCACGGAGGTGCATAAGAAATTGGTGAAGGCAAAGGCAAGCATCCAAAGGGAGGATGGAACGGTATTGGCGACAGGAATCTCCACTTTTGTCAGGCAGGGTCCGTAAACCCCGTTAGAAATTCCAGTCCCGCCATAGCGGGACTTGAAACCGAGCGGGGCATTATTTCTAACGGGGTAAACATTTATCCTGATTGAAGCAATCTCAAAAAGTTCAAACCCAAGATCTTCTGACGATCCTCTATGGAAAGGCCCGATTCCTCCAGTTCCTGAAAGTATCTCTGGGGACGAACCAGCGGAAAGTCCGATCCGAAAATAATCTTCTCCGCGCCTACGACCTCAGTCGCAATGGCATAGATCTTTCGCGAATAGAGGAAGGGAGAGGCGGCCGTATCATAATAGACATTCTTCATCGCCTTTGCCACCTCGGGCATCAGTTCATAGAAAGGAAGCCCGCCTCCCCAGTGGGCCAGTAGAATGGGAAGAGATGGGAAGGCGAGGGCGAACTGGTAGAAGATCTCCAGAGGAGTCGTTCCTTTGCCGGGATAGGAGTGACCCAGATGCTCATTGGTGTGGAGAAGGATGGGAACTTTCTGTTTTTCCATCTTTCTGAAAATAGGCTTCATCGATTCGATATCCTGAGCGGTCATCTCTCGATCGTACAGGGCGATCTCTCCCACCCCTTTCGCCCCGTTCTGGATTCCCCGTTCCAACTCCTTCGCAGACCATTCCGGGTCTGAAAAGAGGAGAAGGATGAAGGCGATCAATCGATGGGGATAGCGCGAGGCGGAATCGATCAGGTACTGATTGTGGAGAGAACAGAGTTCCGGTTCGTTCCAGGGAAAACCGCAGATCACGGATTGTTCGATCCCTGATTCGTCCATCGAGGCAATCAACTCCTCCGCCCCGATGATCCTGGTTTTTGGATTGTTATAAATTGAAAAAAATCCCCTGTCCCTCTGGCAGAAGAGATCCCTCTTCTCTTTCACCTCGTCAGGGAAGATATGGGTGTGACCGTCGATGATCATGGTTTGCCTTTGGTAAAACTATGGTGGCCGAGAAGTCTTCCGAGGCTCCAGTATTCCCGTGCCCCCGGGCAGTAAGCCAGCGGGAGGGCTTTGGGGATATCGATCCGGTCTCTCTCTTTCTGCACTTCCTCCTTCACATGGAGGGCAATGATTTCGCCGAGAAAGAGAGCGTGGCTTCCCAGGGAGAGGATCTGTTTGACTTCACACTCCATTTGAACCGGACATTCGTCAATCAATGGCGCCTTCACCTTTTCCGCTGGAACAGCTTTCCATCCCGTCAGGCTGAATTTATTCGTCTCCCTTCCCGAGACCACCCCGCAGGCATCAACCCCCCTGACCATCTCCTCCGTGGGAAGGTTAACCACAAATTCCCTCGCCCCTTTTATGCAACCATACGAATATCGTTCCGGTCTGACGGAGATGCCGATCATGGGAGGCTCGGAATTGACCACTCCTGCCCAGGCCAGTGTGATGATATTGGGTTTTCCTTTTTCATCCACACAGGTGACCAGGACGACCGGTGTGGGAAAGAGTAAGGTCGTGGGGGAAAGACTCTTTCTGCCCATTTTTCTTCACCTCCAGGAGACGCCACCTTCTACGAAAATGCTGCAGAATGCGCCGCCCTTGGGGCGGGGATGAATGCAGCGAATCAAATTTCGATAGGCGGGACATTCTTGTCCCGCCAGCATTTTCGCCGAGGCTGGAAAGCCTCGGCTATTCGTGAAGCCCCGCCCTGTGGGCGGGGAGCTTCACTGAAAAAGGCTCACATCCCCTTTTCCTTTTCTGATGACTTTTGGGAATTCATCGGTGAGATCGATGATGCTGGAATGCTCGGCAACGATCACTCCGCCGTCGATGACGAGATCAAGCTGCTTGGCAAAGCGTTCTTCAATTTCGGCGGGATCGTTGTAGAGGCCTTCGCCAGGCTTGTAGACGCTGGTGCTGATGATCGGGTGTCCCAGTTCCTGGACAAGGTTGAGGCAGATCTTATTGTCCGGGATGCGAATGCCAACGGTATTCTGCTTTGTCATGGCGATTTTGGGGACAAGCTTGGTTGCTTTCAAAATAAAGGTATAGGGTCCGGGAAGCAGCCTTTTCATCATCTTGTAGGCATAATTGGAAACATAGGCATAGCGGCTGATGTCCTTCAGGTCGGAGCAGATGAAACTGAGCGGTTTCTTCCCATCCAATTTCTTCAATCGATGAATCTTCCGGATCGCCTCCTGGTTGAAGAGGTCACAACCCACTCCGTATACGGTGTCGGTGGGGTACCCGATGGCCCCTCCCTGTTCCAGGACTTCGATCACTTTCCGGATCAGCCTCAACTGCGGATTTTGGGGATTGATGGCAAGGATCATAATCTCAACCTCACTGGTGAATTAAACTACCCTCGCCTTGAAGGCGAGGGGTTCAAAAAATAGGTTGACTTCAAGTCGACTTCGGTTCTTATTCCCCCTTCTTCGTCATTCCTGCCCCCTAACAAAGTACGGGATAAACTCCAGCAGGAATCCAGGAGAGAATCTATAAAGAAACCACTGGATACCCGTTTTCACGGGTATGACAAAATGGTTGTGTTCGTTTCCGTATTTGGCTCATGTTCGCTTTGTTCACATTTCGCCTATTTTCGCTTCGCCTGAAGGCGATGGGTTTCCACCATCCCCGATGGTGACACTAAATAGACTCGACGATTTATTGTAATGTTATAATTTCACCCCTCCCTCTCCAGTTCGATGATGCGCACCCCATTGATGAACCGCTGGTTAAAATAAGGGGTGTCCAGATTGTCCACCCTCACTTCCTTGCTTCGATAGGAGGCGTGGACGAATTCGTTGTTGCCGATATAGATTCCGACATGGGCATTATTCGCCCAGCGTGTCTTAAAAAAGACAATATCTCCCTCCTCCAAATCTTCTCTCCCAACCTTTTTGCCGATGCGCAACTGTTCCCGGGCCGTTCTGGGAAGCTGGACATTAAAAATTTCAAAGATCTTTTTCACAAAGGCCGAACAATCGAGCCCCTTTAGTGTGGAACCGCCCAACCGGTAGGGAACTCCCAAAAAGGTTTTGACCACCCTTACGAAGAGATTCCTCTCCTCGGGATTTTTCCATTTTCCCAGAGGCTCCGGGATCGTCTGACTCTCGCCTTGAGCCTGCTGGACCTCTTTGACCTCCTCCGCATCACCGATCTCTTCTGCCTCTTCTCCTCTCCTGTCTTTCTGTTTCAGCAGGATGAGTCGCTGGCCTGTCTTGAGGACGTCCGTCCGGAGTTGGTTTAATTTTTTGATCTCCTCAACCGAAAGACCCACCCTTTTCGAAATCGTGTAAAGGCTGTCTCCCTGTTTCACGATGTAGGGTTCCGTTTCGGACGAAACCTTCTGGACAGTCTTACCGATGGGTCTCTTTTCCGGATCCGGGATGAGGAGAACCTGTTTCGGTTTGAGATGATTTCCTTCCAGACCATTAGCCCCTTTTAAAGTTTCAACGGAGATGCCATACGATCTCGAAATCGTGTAGAGAGAATCACCGGGTTTGACTGTGTAGCGCTCTTCCGTCGATCCAATTTGAGGGCAGGCCAACACGAACAGGACGACCAGTATTACCCCCGAAAAACCCAACCGTCCCATCATGAATCTCCTCCTTTCCTGTTGCCGGACATCTCTTTCCTGTTGAAGATATGGGAATTTATTGAAAAGGATCAGATTGGATGAGTAGATAGATATATTTTATACAAGGATTGTTTCGATAAGTCAACCGGATGGATAATCATGGTCCTTCAAAAATTAATTAATGAAAATCAATAGCTCCCTCTCCCGCTGGCGGGAGAGGGTTGGGGTGAGGGTGGAGTTTCCAAAACACCCCCTCACCTTCATCCTCTCCCCTCGGGGAGAGGAGATGAGAGGAGATCATCATTCCACGACGAGGCGGATACGGATGAAAATAGTCTCTTCTTTCAGGCCCACTGATCTCGAAGGTTCTTTCCCCTTCTCTTCAGGTTCTTTACTCTTGGCTCCGGCGGCAAGGCTTAAATCATCCTTCATCTCTTTTGGAGCGGTGGCTTTGGGGAACACGGGAGGAGAACCGACCTCGATTACTCCCTTTTCAAATTCTGCAAAAGAGGAAGCAGGCAAAGAGGCGAAGAGGACATTCCCATCTTCTCTAACCATTTCCCCTCCCAATTGTTTAGCCAAATCCTGAAGCCGGGAGATGGCTTTCTCCCGATCACTGATTTTCAAGGTTATTTCACGGGCTGGTTTTTTGGCAAGAGACATCATCACTCTTCCAACCCTCTCGCCCTCTCTCCTCTTCTCTTCCAAAGGAGGGGCTTCTGCCTTGGCCATCTCCTTTGGACGAAGGGGTTCAGCCGTTGCCATCTCTTCTTTGAGAGGGGGAGCAGGCGGTTTCTTATCCTCCTCTTTCATCTTTTGAACCATCCTATCTTTGACACCCTCTCTTTCATCCGTGGCAGAGGGTTTGGCTTCTGAAAGATAGTCCTTTCGATATAATGCAGGGGGCGGCTCGGACTCTTTCTTCTCTCTCTCCGAATCCAGGACTTCAGATTTTTCAACAGCCCTCTTCTGAAGCATCTCAAAGGGTGGCATTTTGGTGAGATAGAGGGCTAAAAAAACAATCATCACCATGGCTACGGCTTGGATAGGGATCTTCATGGAGCGGTAGAACCAAACCCCTCCCCGTTTATCTTTTCCCTTTCGTTCTTCCCGTTTCTTCTGTATCTCTGAGAGAAACCTTTCGGGCACCTCCTCTTCTTCGACCGTGTGAAGCCACCGGATCATCCGGTTGAATTGCTCCCAATCCTTTTGGCAGTCCTGGCAGGAGGCAATATGCTCTCTGACTTTCTCCTCTTCCGGTTCCTTTAATTCCCCCTCAAACAGGGAGGAGAATTGGTCACGAACCTTTTCGCAATCCATCGACTTCGCTCCTTCAATTAATGCATGGATCTCTCCAGAATCCCCTTGAGGTCCATTCTGGCCCTGTGAAGTCTTGACTTGATCGTCCCTTCAGGAAGGGAGAACAACCTTCCAATCTCCTCATAAGAGTATCCCTGGAGGTCTCTCAACACGATGATCTCTCTCTGGTCCTCATTCAATTTCAACAGTCCCCTTTGAACAAACTGCCGGATCATCTTCTTTTCGAAGAGGGTTTCCGGATTACTGGAAGGATCATAGACCTGTCTTTCCATCTCTCCATCCTCTGTTTCGATGGGATTGTTCAACGAGTCGGTTTTGAAGTAGTGCCTTCGCTTCAAATATTTCCAGCGATTTCGACAATGGTTCAAGGTAATCTGCGTCAGCCAGGACTCAAATTTGACCTCTTCCCTCAAATCCTTAATCGACTCCAGGACGGAGAGGAAAACCTCCTGAGACATCTCCTTTGCCTCCTCCCGGTTCCCCAACATCCGGTAGGCAATACTAAACACCTTCTTCTGGTAAGTGAGGACGATCTCTGCAAAGGCGCTTTCGTCTCCAGCCTTACAACCCTCAATCACCTCTTTTTCAATCTTTGGAGAACGCTCCATCAAAAATCCGTATTTCCCCTCTTATATGGACAACGAAATAAGGTTTAAAGTTCCATAAATATTACTCAGAAAATCACTTCTTTAAATCCCTCCCAACCTCCCTTTGCCAAAGAGACTGTGTCATAAGTCCGTTCATGGTTCGACAGGCTCACCACGAACGGACCGCGGAACATTAAAAATCAATGACTTAGCCGTTCGCCCTGAGCGTGTCGAAGGGGGAACGGTGGATTGCGACACAGTCTCAAAGGGAGGGGTAATTATCCCCCTTTGTAAAACTGACCGTGTCCCATAAGTCAGGTGGCTGGGCACAAGGAAGGGGGCATGACCGGTGTAATTGAAGGTTTTGCATTTCGTATTTTGGTGTCATTCCCGTGAAAACGGGAATCCAGGACCAATAGAAACATCTGGATTCCTGCTTCCGCAGGAATGACAAACTTAAAAATTAATAATGATATCAACCTGTTAACAACATTAAACTTAACCCTTGTGTCCAGCGCCCCCACTTATGGGTAAGGATCAGTTTTCTAAAGGGGGTTTTAGAATTTCTCCTTTATTAAGAATTTTAGCAATTTGATCAACTTTTGGTCCCGTTCTTTTAAAACATCCACGATGTTCTTTGAGGTGTAGTCGTAGAACCCTTTTCCCGACTTCACTCCCAAATATCCTTTTGCCACCAACCGGCTCAGGGTCTTCGGTTTTCTCTCCTTTGACACCAGATGGATAGATGGGTTTCTCTCAAAGGTGAGGGCCAGATCCAGCCCTGTATAATCATATCGTTGAACCACTCCGGCGACAGGGATTCTGATCCCGAGACTGTTCTTTACCGCCCGGTCGATCTCCTCGGCCGTAGCATATCCCCCATCCAGAAGGTAGAAGATCTCCCTCGCCATGGCCCTCTGGAGACGGTTGACGATATATCCGGGGATGAACTTTTTCATCACCACCGGCGTCTTTCCCAATTTCAGGAGGACCTCTTTCACCGTTTTGATCGTCATTGCGGATGTCCGGGGACCCCTGACCAGATCGACCAGAGGGATGAGATGAGGAGGGGCATACCAATGGCAGATCAACATCTTTTCGGGACGGATTCTTTTCGCCAGTCGAAAGATATTGAGGTAGGAGGTGTTGCTGGTAAAGATTGTCCCGGCGGGGCAGAGGCGATCCAGAGTTTCAAAGAGGTTCCTCTTCGCCTTTGGAATTTCTGAGATTGCCTCTACGACCAGGTCAGCCTTTTTTGCCACCTCGAGGGAAGTGGAGGGATGGATTCGGCCCAAAATCTTTGGAATGGATCTGGCATCGACCATCTTCGCACCTTTCAGGGTCCGTAGATTCGAATGGATCAGTTTGAGCGCTTTCCCGAGGATGCCCTCATTCATATCCACCAGATCAACCTCATACCCGCCCTGTGCAAAAACCAGGGCAATGGAGTGGCCCATGGTCCCTGCACCCACGACCAGGATCCTCTTGATCCAATCAATTCCCATTGACCTTTCTCCAAGTAGGGAACGGTTTAAAACCGTTCCCTACATTGACATTCATTTGACATTTTCCTGTCTACCGCAGGCAGGGATTTTGACATCTGGTTTAAAGATTTTTAGATACTTCTTTGACTTCTCGTAAGCCTCGCTCCACTGTTCCCTCGATCGCCTGATCGCCTCTTCATCCAGTCTCTTGACGACCTTGCCCGGAATTCCGATTACGAGCGACTCTTCAGGAACCTTCATCCCCGGGGGCACAAGGCTTCCGCTCCCGATGATCGAATTCTTTCCCACCTCTGCTCCATCCAGCACGAACGCTCCGATTCCAACGACTGCCCCCTCTCTGACCATACATCCGTGAAGGATGACGCCGTGACTGATCAATGCCTCTCGCTCAATGATGACCGGCCTGCCTTTTGGAGACTCGATCAAAACTTTATCGAGAATGACAGAACGTTCTCCCACGACGATTCGATCGCTATCCGCCCTCAAAAGAGCAAAGGGCCAGATGCTCGCCTCTTTCCCCAGGATGACCTCTCCGATCAGCCTCGCCGAGGGATCGATGAATACAGTCTCATCAAATTGGGGAGACTTGCCTTCAAAGGGAGTGATGTGGAGAATAGGATTCATCATGCCTCCTAACTCAATGAACAACGGTCAATAACCAATGAGCATTGCTCAATGGTAATTCGCCATCGGTCATTGACTATTGGTGATTGATCATTTGTTTTTAAATGCGGGCTTTCTCTTCTCCAGAAAGGCGGTCACCCCTTCCTTAAAATCCTCTGTCCTGTAAACATCGCCATAGAGTTCGGAATCTTTTCTTAAGGCTTCGAGAAAGGGAAGTTGATTGATTTGAAACATCGCCTTCTTGGCAATATGGATGGCGGCAGGGCCTTTGGCGATCTCTCTTGCCAGGGTCATCGTCTCTTCCATCAATCTCTCATGGGGGACAATCCGGTTGACCAGACCGACCTTCTCCGCCTCTTCGGCATTAAGGATCTTACCGGTATAGATCATCTCCTTTGCCCGGCCGGAACCGATGAGCCTCATCAGGCGAACATTCCCCCCATATCCGGGCATGATTCCCACCCGCACCTCGGTCTGACCAATCTTCGCCCTCTCGCTGGCAATCCGGAGGTCGCAGGCCAGCGCAATTTCACACCCACCGCCCAGAGCCCAGCCATTGATGGCGGCAATCATCACCTCTTCCATCGACTCCATAAAGAGAAGAATCTCATTGGCTTTCTTTGATGCCTCCACAGCCATATCGGGTGTCCGGACCTTTAACATATGAATGTCTGCTCCTGCAATGAAGGCTTCATCCCCTGTGCCGGTCACCACACCCACTCTTAGTTCCGGATCCTGGTGGAGTTCCTTCAATGCCTCTTCGAATTCCATCCAGGTCTCCCAGTTGAATACATTCCTAACCTCCGGCCGGTTGACCTGAATGATTCCGATATTCCCATCCTTCTTAAAAATCAGATTCCGGTATCCCATCACTCCTTCTCCCTTTCGAAGATGGCCGCAATGCCTAAGCCGCCGCCGCCGCAGATAGATTCAAGCCCGAATCGGCTACCACGCCGTTTCATCTCATGAAGAAGTGTGACCATCACTCTCGTCCCTGTACAGGCAATGGGGTGCCCAAGGGAGATGCCGGACCCATTCACATTGATCCTGAGATAGTCCTTCCCGAAGAGGTTCAACATCTTCAGATCTGCCAACACCTGAGCGGCAAAGGCCTCCTGAATTTCGATCAAATCCATCTTATCGATCTCCAGCCCTGTCCTCTCCAGAACCTTCTTTACGGCGAGGTCCACCGCCTTATAGGTATATCGTGGGTCCACGCCCGCGACGGCAAACTCCCTGATCGAGGCGAGAGGCTTCAGCCCCAATGCATCTGCCTTCTCCTCGCTCGTGACGACACAGGCCGCGGCTCCATCGTTCTCTGAGGATGAATTCCCGGCGGTACAGACACCCCCTAAAACGGGCGGAAGTTTGGACAACTGCTCAAAGGTCGTATCCGGTCTCGGCGTCTCATCCCGGTCCACCAACACCACGCCCCCCTTGGGTTGAGGCACAGGTACGGCCACGATCTCCTCCTTAAATCTGCCCGACTCCATGGCTTCACACGCCTTCCGGTGGCTTTCCAGGGCCCAGCGGTCGCAAACCTCCCTCGAAATCCCTTCCTCCTTTGCCGCTGTCTCTGCCCAGGACATCATCGTTGGCAGGATTCCATACCTCTCCTCAGGCTGGGACATCACCCTTGCCCGCTGAATCCGGTCATAGAGGGGAATTCCCCATATCGAAAGATCGCCATGCCCTTTTGGCATTCCCTTTTTGCCGCCGATCCCCCCTTTGATCTCTCCCGGCAGGTAAAACTCCGCACTGCTCATGCTCTCCACGCCGCCCGCCACGATGATCTCCGCATGGCCAGATTGGACAGCCATGGCGGCAGTGCAGACCGTATCCAGTCCGGTGCAACAGCGCCGGTCCAGTGTGATTCCGGGAATCGATTCCGGCCATCCTGCCTTGAGAAGCGACATCCGGGCAACATTCACATACTCCCCGTTCTGATAGGACTGGCCCAGGATGACCTCGTCAATCTGACCCGGATCCAACCCGGCTCTTCTGACAGCCTCATTTAAGACCAGCGCTCCCAGGTCGTAAGCGGGAATATCTTTTAACATTCCCATGTACCTTCCGATCGGTGTGCGGACCGCACCGATGATCACTGCCTTCTTCAAACGATTCTCCTTTCCTGCCCCCTCACCCCCTCCCTCTCCCCAACGGCCTGCCTGCGCGAAGCCGCTTCGGCGAAGGCAGGGGAGAGGGAGGGGGTGAGGGGGGAAGTCTTATCCCGAACGATGTTTGAACTTCTGCAAAAGGATGACCACGATCAGAAGACCGAGAC
>DYHU01000059.1:11670-16053 GCA_020724025.1 Syntrophorhabdus sp.
CCCGAACGATGTTTGAACTTCTGCAAAAGGATGACCACGATCAGAAGACCGAGACCGATCAAATCGGTAAACAGCCCGGGCTTGATGAGTAAGATGGCTCCGGCAATGAGCATCGCCCTTTCCAAATAGTTCGCCTCTTTTAAAAACCATCCCATCAATCCAGCGGAGAGAAGGACCACACCGATCGATGCGGAGATGATGGTGGTGACAATGCTCGTTGAAGAGCCGATGAGCAAAAGCGAAGGACCATAGACGAACATAAAGGGAACGACGAAGCCTGTGGCTCCAATTTTCATTGCCTCAATACCTGTTTTCCATATATTCGATCCGCTGATACCCGCGGCCGCATAGACCGCCATCGCCACCGGTGGGGTGATGGCAGAGATGATGGCAAAATAGAAAACGAAGAGATGGGCCGCAATGACCGGCACCCCTAATTTGATCAGGGCCGGAATGAGGAGTGCGGCCTGGACAATATAGGCCGCTGTGGTGGGAAGTCCCATGCCGAGAATGATCCCCGCAACCATCGTGAAGATGAGAGCGGGTGCAAGGGAGTCGCCGGCGATGAAAAGGATCAGACTGGTAAATTTGAGCCCCAATCCCGTGAGATTGATCACGCCCACCACAATGCCGGCGCACGCACAGGCCGCGGCCACAGGAAGCATGTTCTTCGCCCCGAGCTCAAGGGCTTCCAGGATCTTTCTCAACCCCATGCGAGTCTCCGCCCTGACAAGAGAGACCACCAATGTGGCGGCTATGGCATAGATGCAGGCATACATCGGCGTATAGCCTGCGATCATGAAGAAAACGATCACGGCTAATGGGATGAAAAGATGGCCTTTCGCCACGATGACCCAGTTCAGGGCCGGCCTCTCCGCTTTGGGGATACCCAGCAATCCCGTCTTGCTGGCCTCAAAATGGATGGCCATAAAGAGGGCGAGATAGTATAGTAGGGCAGGAATCAGGGCATGTTTACAGATCTGAAGGTAAGAAATTCCGGTATATTCAGCGATGACAAAGGCCGCCGCGCCCATGACCGGAGGCATGATCTGTCCTCCGGTAGAGGCTGTTGCTTCGACGGCCGCAGCAAAATCATGTTTGAACCCCGTCCTTTTCATCAGTGGAATGGTCAACCAGCCATCGACCATCACATTGGCCACCGCGCTTCCCGAGATCGTTCCGAAGAGAGAGCTCGATACGACGGAAATCTTTCCCGGCCCTCCCTTTGCACCTCCAACCAGAGAGGTGGCAAAATCCATGAAAAACTGGCCTGTGCCTGACTGCTCCAGGAAGGCGCCGAAGATGACGAAGAGGATCACATAGGTGGCAGAGACGCCGAGGGGAATCCCAAAAATCCCTTCCGTCGTTAAATAGAGCTGGTCAATCAGGGTCTCAATCGTAAACCCTGTGTGGCGCATCAATCCCGGAAGGTAATTTCCGAAAATGGCGTAAAGGATGAATACGGATGCAGTAATGGGCAAAGCCAGGCCAATCGTTCTTCTCGCAGCCTCCAGGAGAACCAGGGTTAGAATCACTCCCATCGCAAAATCCCAGGCGCTTAAGGACTGGACATAAGGATACCGGGTGACGACATAATCATAATTGAGAAAGAGGTAGCCCAGAGAGAGAAAGGTGAGAAAAAGGAGGGCGAGATCGAGACCGTTCTTTCCTCTGGTCCGTTTTTCTCCGCTTGTGATACCCACCAGAAAGATCAGAACGAGCGTGAAGAGGAGATGGATGCAACGGTGCATCATCGCCTCCGGAGCGCCGAAGGCTCCGGCATAAAGATGATAAGCTGACATCAGAATGGCGATGACGGCCACAATCTTTTTCAGCATGCGACGAAGCCTCCCACGGATTGAATAATACAGAAAAGGCGGGAACAGGGCCATTCCCGCCTCATACAACAAGATTTAAAAATCTGTCACACTTTAGTTTTTTGAAAAAGAGGTCTGATCAAGATATCGAAATATCCCAAATCCCCCTCAATCCCCCTTTTTCAAAGGGGGAATCCCGCGAGGCGCGGGACTCCCTTTGGCAAAGGGAGGTAGGGAGGGATTTTATGAAGCCTTTTTCAAAGAGCTAAAGTGTTACAAAAATCTGGATACAGGAGGTAATGAAGAACCTTATTTAATGACGCCTTTCTCCTTATAATATTTCAGTGCGCCGGGATGGAAGGGAACGCCGATATCGAGGGCAAGGTCTTTCACGGTTACCCCTTTCATATCCTTGACGACATCTGCCAAGCGTTCTACATTTTCTGAAAGGATCTTCGTGATATTATAAACCAGTGGCTCCGGTAATTTTGCGCTGATAACCAGGTGGGTGAAGTATCCGACCGTGATGGTATCGTAGTTGACGCCCGGGTAGGTCCCGGAAGGAATGATCCGTTTCAGGTAACCCACATTGATCTTCTGGAGTTCTTTTATTTTATCCTCAGGAAGAGAGAGAAGTCTGATCTTCTTGGTGGTTGCCAGATCGAGTATCGAAGAGGCTGGGATGGTCGTTCCCAGGAGGTAACCCTGCGCATGGCCGTCTTTCATTAGAGAGACGGCATCCGAATAACTCACATGATTCACCTTGCTCATATCCTTGTAGGAGAGACCGTGGATCTGGAGAACCTGTTGGCTTAACAGTTCTCCGGTGTGGCCCTTCGGCCCTGGACAGATGCCCTTCCCCTTGAGATCGGCTACGGATTTGATTCCGGAGTCTTCAAGGACGACCATCTGGAAATACTGGGGATAGAGGTTGGCCAATTGCATAACATTCTTGGTAGGCGCTTTGAAAGGCTCTCTCCCCATGACTCCGTCCACGCTGGAGGAAGAGTTTCCAAACCCGATATCCGCCTTGCCTTCCTGAACACCGACGACATTGGCCATGCCGCCTCCAGGAGATACGGAAACCGTTGTCCCCGGAATATTCTTCTGGATCAACTCTGCAATAGCGCCACCCAGAGGAACCCACGATCCTCCCATCGGTCCGGTCATCATCTTTATATCGACCTTATCCTGACCAGGAGCTAAAAGAGGAAAAGTAAGAAAAACGATTGCCCCAATTGATAAAAAGACTACCTTTTTAAACTTCATAATCATCCTCCTTTTCTTTTTTATTAAATGACGCGATGACCTAAAATAAACAAAAAAACGAATAATGTCAACCCTCCCCATTCATCTCCAGGGAACAATGACCACTTTGATTGGGTCTTCTCGCTCAACCTCCCCTCCCGCAACTTTTATTGCTTTTTCAGCCTCCTCGAGAGGAAACCGGTGTGTCACCATTTTTTCCAGAGGATACTTCCCGGATTCGGCCAGGCGGATGGCCGGAAGGACAGACCGAAAATCATGGCTGAAGGCGCCCTGTACCCTCACCTCCTTGTAAACGATCTTATCGAGGACCAGAGGAATCTCTCGATCTATACCATAGAGCCCGGGAAGGATAACCGTCCCTTTCTTCTTCACCAGATCGATGGCTGTTATCGCCCCTTTTGGATTCCCGGTCACATCCATGACAAGATCGGCCATCCTTCCTTCTGTGATCTCTCTCACCCTTTCGACCGGATCGTCCTTCTCGATATCGACAACCTCATCCGCTCCAAAGGTCTTTGCCAGTCCGAATCGAATTCGATCCCTTGCCATTCCAGTCACGATCACCTTCTTTGCACCCGCTTCCCTGGCTACGATCACGCCTGCAAGTCCCTGCTGTCCCGGCCCCTCAATCACAACGACATCCCCTTCCCTAACTCCCCCGATCATCTGAACCCACCGAATCGCATTCCCAAGGACCGCACAGATCAGAACCCCGACCTCAGGCAGGAGGTCCTGTGAAACCTTATGAACCATAGCCCTCGGAGGAAGATAGAGATACTCGCTATAGGCGCCCCAGAGGTGTGGAGGATCTTTACAGGAGATCATCGACCCATAGGTGAACATGGCCTCACAGTGAATATAATTTCCCTGCTTGCAATCGTAGCATTCTCCGCATCCAAAAGCATATTCAACAATCGCCCGGTCTCCTTGTGTCAGGTTCCATCTCTTCGATGCCTCCCCTCCGATCTCGACGATCGTCCCGAAGATCTCATGGCCCATGATGATGGGATAGGGCCGTGATGCCCGGGTCGCCTTTCCCCGGTACATCCCCACATCCGAACCGCAAACCCCAACCATCTCCACCTTAAGGAGCCCCTCTTCCGGTCCAATGGCTGGAAGGGGAAACTCCTCTAAAACCATTCTTCCCGGTCTTTCAAGAACCATTGCCTTACATGTCTTCATTTCTGTAACACTTTAGCTCTTTAAAAAAGAGTAATCCCTCCCCCCTCCCTTTATAAAAGGGAGGGGAATTAGGGTCTCCCCCTTTGAAAACTGATCCTTACCCATAAGTGGGGGC
>DYHU01000380.1 GCA_020724025.1 Syntrophorhabdus sp.
TCAAAGGGACGAGAAGGAAGGGGCGGTTATGGGTGGAGGGGAAAACGCTCTGCTTCAATGTGCCGGAAGGGAAGAGAGGGGAAAGGATCGATTTAAGAATCCCTTTTAGTAAGATGGAGAAGATCTTTCTCACCCGGGACAATTATTATGGAACGGATACGACCCTTTTCAATCTGACCTTTCGAGATGAGGACGAAAAATCCTTCACCCTCCGGTTTGCGCCGATTACCCTCATCCCCAGACGAAGGATTGTCCTTCAGAAGGGATGGTTTGACTATTTAGCCAGTCTCATCAGCCCCGGTGGCAATGCCTCCCCCCTCTCCACCAGGTAGTCCTTATACTCCTGGTAGTTGGGCTGAACCCACATCGGATTTCCGAAGATCTCATGCATCATGATATTGAAAGCCACCTGGGTGATGTAGAACCGATGGTGGTGCCTCAGGATCGGGTTTCGGGAGAAAAGCTTGATCAGTTCGCGGGGCCTCCAGTAGTATCGCCTCATGATGTTCTTGTAGATGAAGTTTAACTGTTCGAGGTCATCCACCTCCCGGGTCGGCATCACCGCATGGAGGTAGTCGAAATTCCGGTACTCCCAGTCCTTAATCCTCCCTATCTCCTTCATCTCGTAAAAGAGTGGTGTCCCCGGAAGAGGGGTGATGATGTTGAGGCCAAAGTGGTCCACATACTTTCCGAAGAATTTTAAGAAGGCATCGCGATCTTCCTCGGTCTCTTCCCAGTGGCCGATGAGCAGGGTGGCCATCACCATCAATCGATGCTTCTTCAAAACCTGCATGGCCTTCATAGCCTCTTCCACGGAGTGGCGCTTCCGGATATCCTTGAGGACATTATCCGTATGGTATTCGAGACCCAGCATGAATTGATAGACCCCAGCCTCCCGGAAACCATCCAGAAGATCTTCATCCCGGAGGATAAGATCCGCCCTCGACTGAAGCCAGAATCGCTGGTTCGTCTTTCTTTTGAGCATCTCCTCGATGAATCCGATTCCCTGATCACGAGTGACATTGAACGTGTTGTCTCCCACATAGAAGATGTCCCGGTGATGCTTTTCCTTCAGAAGCTGAAGTTCGTCAGCGATCAGTTTTGGATTCCTCTTCCTCCACTTTCGTTTATAGAAGGCCGATTCCGAGCAGAAGGAGCAGTCAAAGGTGCATCCCCTCGAAAAGTTGACGACAAGCCCCCTCCTTCCTTCAGAGGGGATACCCACATAGGGGTGTTCCATATTCGCCAGATGGTAGGCAGGAAGGGGCAGGGCATCCAGGTCTTCTATAAAAGGGCGGTCGCCCGTATAGACGAAATTCCCTTTCTCATCGACAAAGGCAAGGCCCAGGACCTTTGAGAGATCCTCTTTCTTCTCCACCGTCCTGAGGAATTCCGCCAGTGTGACTTCGCCCTCTCCGACACAGATATAGTCGATGGCCGGGCAATCCCTGAGTGTCTCCTCAGCCATGAAAGAGGGATGTTCTCCGCCCATGATGATGGTCGTTTCAGGACTGATCGTCTTAATGAGGTTGGCGGCATTCATTCCGTCATAGACGAAGGCCGTGCAGATGACGGAAATGCCAACGACCTCAGATTTTTCTCTTCGGATCTTCTCTTCGAGATCCCCCCAGGGGTTTTCATTCAGGGTGCAATCCATAAATTCGATATCGAACCCTTCCCTTTCGAGATAAGCTAACAACTGAAGGCATCCCGGTGAGGGCACCCAGGCCCGAAGAATGGTCCAGATTTTATGAGGGGGGTCGATGAGGAGAAACCGCATGGCTTCCATTTCCTTATGGACGGATGGGTTGCCCTCTTTTCAAACGCCACCGGATGAGACGTTTTAAAAGAGGCTTCACGAGGGGAATTTGAAAGAGGAGATGGGAACGAGGGGCTTCGAAAATCTCTCCGGAAAGAAGTTTTTCGGAAAAATCCTTTACCTTCTTAGAGGCTTTTTCCACTCCCGCCCTGTCCACCACCGCCACCTCTTCAAAGACCTTTTCACAATAGCGGCAGTGTGAACAGGAAATCTGATTGCAGTCCATCTTCTTAAAGTGTTCGATAAACCCGTCAAGCTTTCGATTGTCCATCTGGATGAGCTGGCGGACTTCAAGGTCAAAGACCTTCTCCAATTCTGAGACCTTCATGATGTTGACATGTTCGGGTTTGATAAAATATTCGAGATGCAGAGGCGTGAACGCACCTTTTCTTGGAAGGGTGAAGAGGTCCAAAAGATTTCCGTCATAACGCCGGTTTTCGTAAGCCTTCACATGCGAGACGAGAAGAGGCGTCCGTTTAAATCGCTCCGTAATCTTAAACCGGTCGTAGCCGAGGGCTTCATAATGGAAGACATCTTCCGGCCGGATCCATGGCGATTTCAGAAGCTCCACAGGCTCCATCAATTTTCGGTAGAGGCAGAGGTATCCCGGATACTGGAGATAGCAATTGGCCTCCTCTTCTCCTTCTCTTGAGGCATGGCCGTCATGATTGACATGTTCGTAGTTATAAGGACACTGCCAGAGACAGATATTATTGACGAGAAGCTCCAGATGGCATTTTACGGTTTTCCGGATAGCCTCAAGGGTCTTGAATTCGCGGTTGATATGTTCGTCAATGATGATCTCTTCCACGCCCATGTCTTCATATTGAAGGGCTTTTCTCACGGTATTGACCCGTGCGGTGGTGGAGACTTTTATCTTCAGGCGGGGGAATCGTTTTCTGATGAGATCGATGAGATAGGGAACGCCGACCACGACCGAATCTGTGCCGGAATGATCCACCCATTCGAGAAGATCAATGATCTGTCCATAGCCTTTTCTCGAATACTGGAGGTTTCCGAGGCACGGCGCATTGAGGAGGTAACTGAACTCAATTCCCTTTTCGTGGCAGGCGCGGAGGTAGCGATTGACATATTCCCTGTTGACCTGAGGGAGCACAAATCCCGGCCTTGCGCCTCCCACTACATCAAAAGGAAGTTTGCCGAAGAGTCCATCCACCGATGTTCCCTGAAGGGCATCGAGGAG
>DYHU01000381.1 GCA_020724025.1 Syntrophorhabdus sp.
CCCCTCGAGGGGGGAGGGAAGGGAGGGGGTGGAGGAGGTTTTCTTTCATGGAATTTTTTCTACAGCTCTTGATTCAGGGTTTATCCGTGGGCTTTCTTTATGCCCTTGCCGCCCTGGGATTTGTCATGATCTTTAAGTCCTCGAGCGTGCTCAATTTTGCCCATGGGGATTTGTTAGCCATAGGGGCCTATATTTTTCTGGTCCTTGCCGTCTGGGCCAAGTTACCTATCTGGCTCGCCTTTTTAATCACCCTTATAGGAAGCTTCTCCCTCGGGTTTGTGATCGAGCGCCTCTTCCTGCGCCCCCTGATTGGTGAAGCATTGATTCGGGTTATTATGCTGACGGTTGGACTGGCTGCCATGTTCAAGGGATTGATGCTGGTCATCTTCGGCGGAAAATTATTCCACTATCCAGACTTTCTGCCCAAAATTCTTGATTTCCAATTGGGCGCCATCCGTATTTCATCGGCGTATGTTTTCTCCTTTATTATCGGTTTGATCTTCCTCGGAGTCTTTGGATTTTTTTTCAAGTACTCTTCCCAGGGGATTTACATGAGGTCGGTGGCGGATAACCAGCCTGCTGCCCTCTCATTGGGGGTTCATGTGAGAAGGGTCTTCGCCCTCTCCTGGGCCATTGCGGCCTTGGTCTGTGCCATGAGCGGGATTATTCTGGGTATTATGGCCGGCATCAATGTCCATGACCTGAGCGCCATGGGGCTCAAAGTCTTTCCGGTTGTTATCCTGGGAGGACTGGAAAGCATTGGTGGAGCCATTATCGGGGGAATCATCATTGGACTGTTAGAGACCTTTACAGGAGGATACATCTCCACCTCCCTCAAGGAAGTGGTTCCCTATATCGTACTGGTATTAATCCTGTTGGTGAAACCATACGGACTTTTCGGTCTGGTAGAGATCGAGCGGGTCTGAAAAAAATACGATAGGGTGATGGGGAGAATGGGAGATAGGGAGAGAACAGAATATAATTGATCCGGGCAACCTGAGACGGACACGAAACACGGACACGCGACACGGTCGGAGGAAGAATGCGAAAGCTTAAATTACATCCTTGTGGAAAATTTAATGAACGATACGAACAAGAGATTACCATCTTTGAAACCGATTTTGGCAGGGTATGGTTGTGGATTGGGCTTTTTCTTCTCTTTGTGATCGTTCCTTTGATCAGCGGACGGTATACCCTGTATGTTGTCAATCAGATCGGGATTGCTGCCATTGCCGCCATCGGGCTCAATATCCTGATCGGATTTACCGGCCAGATCTCACTCGGTCATGGGGCTTTTTTCGGGGTCGGGGCATACGCTGCGGCCATCCTTGCAACTGCAGCAGGGTTCCCCTTCTGGCTCTCTGTTCTTTCTGCAGGATTTATCACCGCGCTTGTGGGAATGATTTTTGGCATTCCCTCTGCCCGCCTCAAACACCTTTATCTCACGATTGCCACCCTGGCAGGCCAGTTCATTATTCAATACCTCTTTGTGAATTGGGAGAGTCTTACCAAAGGAGCCGATGGTATCTTCCTCCCCCGTGCCACCCTCTTTGGGTTGGATATTAAGGGGGATCACTCCTTTTTCTATGTGGTATTTTTCTGTTTTACGGTGATGGCCTGGATGGCTTCAAACCTCATTCGCAGCCGGTATGGCCGTGCCTTTATCGCCATCCGCGATAATGACCGGGCGGCTGAAGGCATGGGCATCCCCATCTTTCGTTACAAACTTCTCTCTTTTTCCATCAGTTCCTTTTATGCCGGTTTTGCCGGAGGCCTCTCGGCTTACTATATTGGCAGTATTACCCCGGAGCCGTTTACTTTAATGCTCTCTATAGAATTTATTGCGATGATCATCATTGGAGGTTTGGGGAATATCCCGGGTTCGGTGTTCGGAGCCATTTTTATCATGATGTTAAATGAACTATTGAGCCACGCAACGACATTTTTCATGAACCTCCACGCCTTTGCAGGGGTCGCTCTCACGATTGCTCCCCTCCGGGAGTTTATCTTTGGATTGGCCATCGTCCTCTTCATCATTTTTGAACCCCGCGGATTGGCAGAGGTATGGCGGATTATCCGCTCCAGCTTCAGGCTGTGGCCATTTTCATATTAAGAATAATTACACAGAGCCCCCTCACCCTCCCCACTCTCCAGTGGCACAGGCGTGACGCCTGTGGCCACCAGAGAGGGATGGGGTGAGGGGGTGCCGAGGGAGTTATGGAAGACAATATTTTACTTCAACTCAACAATATCAGCGTCGTTTACTCGGATGTCATCCAGGTACTCAAAGGGGTGTCATTGGTCGTCAGAAAGGGCCAGATTGTATCACTCCTTGGAAGCAATGGTGCCGGTAAGACGACCACATTGAAGGCCATTTCGGGATTGCTGAAACCGGAAAATGGTTATGTAACCGAGGGGACGATCATTTATGAAGGTCACCCGATTCACAATTCGGCTCCAGAATATATTACCCGTCTGGGCATCATTCAAGTCATGGAAGGCCGCCAGCCCTTTAAATATCTGACCGTCGAAGAAAATCTCAGAGTGGGGACGGCGACCCGCTGGGGTAAACCCTATAAGGAAGATCTTGAGCTGGTCTATCACTACTTTCTGCCATTGGTGGCCCGGAAGAACAGGCTGGCGGGCTACTGCAGTGGTGGGGAATTGCAAATGCTCGTCATGGGCCGTGCCTTAATGGCCCATCCAAAACTTTTACTCCTGGATGAGCCTTCCTTAGGTTTGGCGCCCTTTCTTGTCAGAGAGATTTTTGAGATCGTAAAGAGGATCAATGAAGAGCAGTCGACGACCATCATGCTGGTGGAACAGAACGCCAATATGGCCCTTCAGATCGCTCACTATGGATATGTGATGGAGAATGGCAAGATTATGATGGAGGATGAGGCAAGCCGTTTGAGAGAGAATCCCGATGTGAAGGAATTCTATCTCGGAACAGCGAGTTCAGGGGCCCTGAAATCGTACAAGGATGTGAAGGCCTACAAACGACGTAAACGCTGGCTGTA
>DYHU01000382.1 GCA_020724025.1 Syntrophorhabdus sp.
CCGAGATAGGCTTTGATCACTTCGGGGTGATTTTGAATCACCTCCGGTGTGCCTTCTGCGATCTTCTCCCCGAAATTCAAAACCATGATGCGCTGGGAGACACTCATCACCACTGACATGTCATGTTCAACCAGGATGATCGTCTGGCCCCAGGCTGAGTTTACCTCCAGGAGAAACCGAACCATATCCTCCTTTTCCTCAAGTGTCATTCCGGCAAAAGGTTCATCCAGCACAAGGAGTTTTGGCTGCAGAGCCAGGGCGCGACCCAGTTCAACCCTTTTCCGCAAACCGTAAGGCAGGGAGCCTACTGGTTTTTTACGGATGGGCTGCATCTCCAGAAAATCGATCAACTCTTCCAGAACCCGACGGTGACGTTCCTCTTCCCTGCGGACTGCGGAAGAAAAGATAGTGGCTAAGCCTAAGCTGTAATTACAATGGAGATGACGAGCCAGAAGCATATTTGCCAAAACGGTCATTCCCGGAAAGAGTTCGATATTCTGATAGGTCCTTCCAACTCCTTTCTTCGTAATCTCATGGGGGGGCTTGCCGGTGATCTCTGCTCCATTGAAAAGGATCTCCCCTTTTTGTGGATGATAAAAACCCGTGATGCAATTCATGAGGCTCGTCTTGCCGGCGCCATTGGGCCCAATTACGCTGACAAACTCCCCTGTATGGACCGTGAGGTCGACATCATGGAGGGCCATTACCCCTCCGAAATTGAGAGTTACCTTCTTCACCTCCAGCTCAGCCCGACGCTCGCCGGGCTGAGTGTAGGCGTAGATGCTTGGTTTGCCTCTAAATGCCTTCATTTATTTCCCCTTTAAGACCTTCAACACTTTAGGCTTCTCTTTTCCGGGAACGAAGAAACTGGTCATCGGTGTATAAGAAGCATCTTCGTGAATCTGAACGATCCTACCCTTAAAGGAACCTTCGTGATTATCTTTGCTAAAGGAGACATAGGGAACAAGCCCTCCAAAATCCTCATTCTGGAAGGTCTCCATCGCCTTATTGATATTCTCTGAATTGATCGTCTTGTATAATCCGGAGGCCCGGTGGATGGCTCTCTCCTGGATCATAGCGACGACAACGCCTTCCCAGTAAGAGGTGTCGAACTTATCCACGGTCTTATACCTCTTCGATAAATCCTCAAACAGCGTATTTCCCCAGGCTTTATCCCCCGGGAGAACTCCGCAGAACTGCATAGCGAGCCGGTCACGGATAAGACCTTTTCCGAGCTTAAAGAAATCAGGGTCAGTGGATGTCCAGGTTCCCAAAAAGGGCACCTCATAACCGACCTTATCGGCTGCTTTGAGAGCCATGATTATGGCAGCCGGAAGGATCTGAACAAAGACATACTCGGCTCCCTTCTCCTTCAAGCGAAGCAATTCAGTTGTCAGATCGACCGCCGCCGGAGGGAACTCTTCAATCGTTACGATGTTAATATTATTTTTTGCGGCATACTCCTTGCTCGGGTCGTGGATGGATCTTCCATAAACATTATTGTAGGTCAGAAGTCCCACTTTTGGAGCATCTTTCCCTTTGTGGATACTGCGGATATATTCGAGGACAGCATAGGAGTCCAAGATATAGCTTCCAAAGGGCAGGTAAATGTAGTCGATCGGTGGCTTCAGAAGGCCTTGAAAGGTCGAATAATTAATGGTTGGAATCTTATATTCCTGGATAATTGGCTTTATCGAGATGCCTGTTCCAGCGTCCCAGGTGGCAATCATATCCATCTTGTCCTCACAGAACTTTTTAACAAATTTAACCCCTTCAGGGACTTTGTAGGCATGATCAACAACGGTCAGTTCAATCTTTCTACCGGCAACGCCTCCTTTTACATCATTGACATACCGGAAATAGTCCGTATGGCCTTTGGCATGGAACTGACCCCAGGAGGAGGCAGGTCCCGTGAGGTTGATGACCGCTCCAATCCTAACAGGCTGGGTCATACCACTTAACGGAAAACCGATACAGATCACTCCAATTATAATGGTGAAGATGAGCAACTTTTTCATAATTTTCCCCTCCCTTTCTGGTTAAAATAAATCCCATTTCACTTCTGCCTATCCTTCTTATTCAACAGGCAGGCATCCCTTAAATCCACTTGTTCAAATCTTTGATTGACCACCCCCTTTCTCGACTGAGTGACCTCTTTCTTAAAATCTTCATTTAAGATTGTCTCGTAAAAAGTCTGAAAAGGCGACTTTCTGTCATTCCTGCGCAAGCAGGAATCCAGGGTTTCCTGTGAAAACAGGAACCCAGATGTTTATGGTTCCCTGCTTTCGCAGGGACGGCGTCTGGATTCCCGTTCCCCGCCTTTGCGGGGATAAGTTTACCCCTGCGAAAGCAGGGGGGAATGACAACTTTTTACGAGTTCATCTTTAAAGAGTTTCTAAAAAGGCGAACCCATTTTACACATCTAAAAATTAAATGCAAGTAAAAAATTTCACATCTTAAACAGGGGGTTTTCCGTGAGTGATTTCAATCCGCTTTTGAATGATCCCCACACCCAAAAAAGGCCGATATCTGAAGACCCTCCTCAGATAGCGGCCCGGCTATCCAATCTTCTTAACCTCCAGAAATAAAAGGACATATCTCTGGACCCGATAAAAGGATATCTAAAAATATATCGAATGTCAAGGAGTTTCGGTATGCGAAATGCGGGGTTCCTTAATTCAACCGGACGGAGACCACTTTTGAGACTCCGGGGGTCTCCATGGTGATCCCGTAGAGGGTGTTGGCCATCTCCATCGTCTTTTTATTGTGGGTGATGAGGATGAACTGCGAAGTCTTCGAAAACTCCCTGACCATTTCAATGAAACGGTTGATGTTCGCATCATCCAGAGGCGCATCCATCTCATCGAGCAGGCAGAAGGGCGTGGGTCTGATCATGAAGAGCCCGAAGAGTAAAGCGGTTGCAACCAGGGCCTTCTCCCCTCCGGAGAGAAGGTCAATATTCTGAAGTTTCTTGCCCGGCGG
>DYHU01000383.1 GCA_020724025.1 Syntrophorhabdus sp.
TTCCAGTATTCCAATATTCCACTATTCTTTCTTCATAGCTAAGCTCAGGACATCAATGATGTAAATGATTACGCCGATGAAGAATCCCAATCCCCCGATGAAGACAGCGATGAACCAGGGTTTCATAAATTCCTGAACGGTGAGGAAATCGATGCCCAGTCCTCTCTGCATATAAGATTGAATCACACCTGCTACACCAAAAGCCAACCCCATGGTCAACATCATGCTAACCATGATCCAGAAAGCCCAGAATCCTCTCTTCTGGTTGAACTGGTTCAGCCCTTTCAATTTGGGAAGGGCATAATAGACAACGGTCAGGATCAACATGGCATAAGCGCCGAAAAAAGCCAGGTGGCCATGAGAGGCGGTCACCTGAGTGCCATGTGTCCAGCGGTTGACCTGGGGTAATGTATGAACCATCCCCATCACTGCTGCGCCGAAGAAGTGAAACAGGGCGCATCCGATCGTCCAGTAAAGAACCAACCGATCAGATATCTCAATTTTTCTGTGCTTTACATGCCGAAGAGTATCAAAGACCATGAGGACGATCGGAACGGTTTCGAGGGCGCTAAATATTCCGCCCCACCAGAGCCAGTATCCTGGTGTTCCGATCCAGTAGTAATGGTGTCCTGTTCCGATAATTCCAGTGGCCAGGACAAGGGCCACCTCGATATAGAGCCATTTCTCCACGACCTGACGTTCCACGCCGGTGATCTTTAGGAGAACGAATGCCATCAGGGAGGCGGCAATCAGTTCCCAGGCCCCTTCCACCCATAGATGGATGACCCACCACCAGTAATAATAGTCGAAGGTGAGGTTTTTAAAGAAGGGGATCGCAAAAAGCCACATGACCGCTAACATCACGATTCCCCCCAGGAGAAGACCCTGGACAGCGGTCCATTTCTTTGTCCGGACGATGGACATAAAAACATTGAAGATGAAGATGAGGGCCACGATGACAACGGCCCACTTGAGTTCCACCGGTAATTCGAGGAGCGGTCTTCCGGCAGTCCATCCGAATAGAAATCCAACCACCCCAACCAGGCCGCCGATGAGGAGGAGATAGAATTGAAGGTCAGCGAGTTTCTTACTATATAACTCCCTTTTCGATTCCTCCGGGACAACATAGTAGGCGCCCCCCATAAATCCGAAAAGCATCCAGACCACCAGGAGATTGGTATGGATGGCCCGGGCTGTGTTGAAAGGGAGAATGGAGATGAGAGGGTCGGGCCAGATATATTTCAAGATGAGAAGTAGGCCGACAAGCACCTGGAGTCCGAAGAAAACGGCTGAGATGACAAAATATTTAATGGCAACCTTTTGCGATTCGTAAGTCATGGTTTTCCTCCTTTATCATGAGGTCGGAGTAGGGAACGGTTTCAAACCGTTCCCTACTTAAGTCCTGTTAAGAAGCTCACCAGTGCCTGAACCTCGTCTTCTGAAAGCTGTGGATAGGAAGGCATCTGTGTTGTTGGGTTGATCGATTTAGGGTTTTTGATCAGTTGCGAAAGCCACTGCGTATCCCGTTTCGTGCCAACCCGGGAGAGGTCAGGACCGATGACCCCGCCCTGTCCCCCGATTCGGTGGCAGAGATCACAACGGTTTTGATTATAAACATTCTTCCCCTTTAAAATCTGGGCTGTCTCTTCCAGGGGAGCTCCTGTAACTTTTGCCACGGTGATGGGCTTGGGCGGCCACTCATTGGTGTCGATCGCATCCACCCATTTGAAAAAGGCTATAAGTTTCTTTATTTCATCGTCGGAAAGTTTCTGGTTGGGCATCTTCCTTCTCTGGGGATCCGGAGATTCCGGATTTTTCAGGAATATCCTTAACCAATTTTCCCCCCGTGAGGAATAAACCTTGGTCATGTCCGGAGAGTAATAACCACCGATACCAAGGATGGTATGGCAATCATTACAGTTGTGCTTATGCCAGACCCTTTTACCCAGGACCACTTCGTCCGTCAGCTTGTCCTCATTCGTTCGTTTTGGAATACTGATGTGGGTATCAATGGTGAGCCAGATGAAGACGGCCGTGCAGATGACCGTTCCCCAGATGAAAAAATTTCGAGCTGTTCGCTTCTCCATAAGAAACCTCCTTTCCAATCATCCAAACTCAATTGGAAAAATTATACCAATATTATCATTAACAAGGACAAAAATCTTTGACTTAAGTCAAAAAAATATGACGGACAGAGTCCTATTATTGGATTTTCAGCCATTTTATGGTATGTTTGGAACATGATCCGGTTTAAAAAGATTCCAGAAAATATCCACCAAAAGGTCCAATCCCTGGTCGACTTTTTTATGAAGGACCCCAATATCATCTTCGCCTATCTTTTTGGAGGGCTTTTAAAAGAGAGGATGAATCCTTTGAGTGATGTCGACATGGCTTTATATATAAAAAGCATCAAAGAATTAGATTATCTTGGGTTGTTCGGTAAGATTTCGGATATCCTCGGGACAGAGGAGATAGATCTTGTGATTCTCAATGAGGCCCCCCTGAGCCTCGCAGGAAGAATCCTTCGAAGCAGGAAGGTTCTGATTGATAAGAATCCCTTCCTCAGGCATAAATATGAATCTTTGGTCCTGAGGGAATTTTTTGATTTCACAAAGAAAGAGAGAGATATCCTGAAAAGGAGGTATAGAATTGGTTGATAAACTTCTCATAGGAAGAAAGCTCGTCCAAATAGACACTTATTTGAGCCAAGTCAGGGAGTTCTCAAGAATTTCACTCCTTTCATATAAAAAGGATTGGAAAACCCAGAGGATTGTCGAGAGGACATTGCATATTCTGATAGAGGTGTGCATTGATATTGCTAATCATATTATTTCTGACAAGGGGATGAGGATGCCGGTGGGCTATGCCGATACGTTTCAGGTATTGATGGAAAACAAAGTGATCAACAGAAAATTATTTGGGACGATGGAAAAGATGGCGAAATTCAGAAATGTGGTCGTTCATCAATATGA
>DYHU01000384.1 GCA_020724025.1 Syntrophorhabdus sp.
ATCGCACCTGGACCTCTCCTCCCTCTATGGCGGTAGCCGCAATCCCCGCACCGCACTCCACAATCTCCTGCTCGATATAGGAACCTTCTGTGGAGGCAAAAGTCTTCTCCGTTTTATGCGATCCCATAAAGGCTTCTGAGATCTTCACGTTCCTATTTCTTCTGAGGATCCCATCAGACACCAGGAGAAGATTCAGTTTTTTTTCAGAGGGGACCTCAAAGGGATCGATAGAAATGGGAGTCCTGTATTGATCCACCCTTTGAGAAGCAGAGGGGTAGACGACCTCGCTTCCTCTGGCTTTTAAACTTGCCCCGGCAATCTTTAATGCCTTTGCAAAAACAGTCTCCATCTCCGTCTTTGTCATTTTAGAACTGGAGGCAAATCCCCAGGCTCCGTGGAAGAGGACCCTGATCCCGAATCCGGAATCCTCATCATAGGTGAAGGCCTCCACATTTCCATTCTTCACCCCGATCTCTTCGGTCCGGCGACGGACGATCCGGATATCCGCATAATCCACTTTTTTGACCCTCGCCAGGTCAAGAATGTTCTCAATAAGTTTTTTCAATTAAATCACTCCATCTTATTATCTCCTCTACCCATGGGGGAGAGGATTAAGGTGAGGGGGATTCTTTTCTTCTTAAATTCTTTTGAATTATTTCAAAAACTCCTTCAATATTGTTCAATATCTCATGATCACTAAACCTTAATATTTCAATGCCTAATATGGATAATTCTTTTGCTCTTACTTCGTCTTTCTCCCAACTTTTATCTTCATAGTGTTGACCACCATCTGCTTCTATCCCGAGTCTATATTCAGGAGAATAAAAATCTAATATGTATCCACCAACAGGAAATTGTCTCCTGAATTTCGCCCCTGCCAGTTGACGGTTACGCAATATAGACCATAGGTTCTTTTCAGAGTCTGTTTGGTTTTTCCTAAGTTTCCTACACCTATTAATGTTGATTCGCTTCATTTCTCATTTTACCCCTCACCCCATCCCTCTCCCCAAAGGGTAGAGGGGGAAAGGGAAGAGACTTATAACGTCGATACTCCTGAAAAATTAAACCCATCCACCTTGATGGCAGGGGCCACGACTCCGGTGATGAAACGCCTCGAATAGACCGTCCCTTCGGAACAGGTCCTTCGGTCTCTTGAGATAGCGCTGACGCGAGAGAGAGCTTTGAGGACGGATTCCGTAAATCTTAGATTTTTGATCGGCATCTTGATCTCGCCCTCTTCAATCAAAAAGGTCCCATCACGGGTCATCCCGGTCAAAACCGCCTTCATGGGTTCGACCACATTGGTGTAGTGAAAACGGGTAACATAGACCCCTTTCCGAACGGACTTGACCATCTCCTTTAAAGAGGACTCCCCTTCCCTCATCAATAAGTTAATGGGGATGGGACCTTCGGTATTGGGTGCAATGAGACCATGGCCTGTTGAATCTTTTCCTTCACGATTTCCGGTGAAGGAGTCATAGGTCACCTCTTTTGCCACACCTTCATCAAAGAAGATTACTTTCCGCTTGGGAACCCCTTCAAAGTCGAAAGGGATCTTCAATCCTTCAGGATCAAGGCCATCATCATAGATCGTCACTCTTGAATCCACCATCTTCTGACCAAATTGATTGCATAAGAAACTTCTTCCTTCCTGAACGGCCAGAGCATGAAACCCCAGATAGCCAAGAAAGGAGAGGAGCTCGCTCACTGCATAGGGCTCTAAGATCACCTCATACTCCCCGGGTTCAATCTGAGCCGGGGCTTCTCCCGACGCCTTTTCAATCGCCTCTCTGGCAAGAGAAACGATATCGAGTTGATCCGGATCCCTCGACACAAAACCGGCGTAACCGGAGCCTCTATCGTTCCCAACGATCAGATGAAAGACGAGATCTGAATATCTCTGATAGGCCTCCACTCCCAGAGAGTTGACCACCGCCACCTCAACCGCTCCATTCGAAAAGGAACCAGAAGCCTCCAGACCTTTCCCCCTCACCATTTTGAAGAGATCATTGATCACCTTCACTTTTCGATTCGGGGTGAGAGATTTGATATTTTCATGAAAGGTACCTATCTCAGGGATGGGTTCGGGTGCCGGCAGGGAGACGAAGTCCTCATTGGGATGTTGAATCCTGGCGAGAGAGATCGCTTTTTTAACTAAATCTCTAATGGAGGAACGGTCGAGGAGATTTGTTGTCAATACGGCGATTCTCTTATCGATCACGACCCTGAAGATCAATGTCCTGTTTTTTTCTGCCACATGTTGATGGACTGAGGATTTGGCAAAACGGGTGAGAGAGGAATCCTCCGTCAGGAGAAGGGCTTCAGTTTGATCAGCAGGAGATTCCTGAACCACACCTTTTAATAAACGGAGGCAAGCTTCTTTCCCGGTCATTCTTTCAGCCCTCGACCCTTCCTCAGTGAACTAAAGTTACAAGTGCCTAAAGTGACTAAAGTTGTTACCAAAAACATAAACTATTTTACAGTGCGTAGAGCAAGGCTTCAGCCTTGCCTGCCTACCGCAGGCAGGCATCGTGCAGGTTTAAGGGCCTGCCCTATAAAATAATGTATGTAAATGTAAATAGTTTTTTGCTCCCCCTAAATAATTTCAGTCACTTTAGTTCACTTTAGCTCACTTTTTTCTGATAATCCGCCACAGCCGCCCTGATCGCCATCTCGGCGAGAATGGAGCAGTGGATTTTTGAAGGTGGAAGTCCACCCAGGGCCTTGACGATATCCTGATCCGAAATCTTAAGGGCCTCTTCAATCGTCTTTCCCTTGATCATCTCTGTTGTAAGGCTTGATGAGGCGATGGCTGCGCTACATCCAAAGGTGAGAAATTTGACATCGACGATCCGGTCCGACTCAACTCTGATGAAGAGCCGCATCGTATCCCCGCAAACAGGATTTTGGGCCTCTCCCACCCCGTCGGGATGCTCCATCTCCCCCATATTCC
>DYHU01000060.1:0-10785 GCA_020724025.1 Syntrophorhabdus sp.
AAACCGTTCCCTACCTTTGCGGTCGAGAATTTAATTAAAACTCCCTTCTTCCTAATACAAAACCCCTCAATTTTCAATAAAAAATGCCGATATTAAAGAACGAACCTATTGACGAAGATTGAAATACCCCTCATAATGGGGGCAAGGAGAAAACCCCGTTAGAAGGTCTTTACCTTTTTAACGGGAGGGTTCACATGGGGTATTGAGCCATGTCTTCTTCTTAAAAAATTTTATCTTCATCCCTGCTTCAAGCAGCAGGGCATTCTAACGGGGTAAATATGGCAGATAACAGTCAGTATGTCGTCGATAGGATCACCGCCCAGGAATCGTGGAGGATGTTCCACATCATGGCGGAGTTTGTGGAAGGATTTGATACACTGGCCAGATATCATCCGGCGGTGACCATCTTCGGCTCCACCCGGGCTAAACCTGAAGATGAGGTCTACCAGAAGGCAGAACGAATCGGCCAGCTCCTCGCGGAGAATGGGTTCAGTGTGATCACGGGCGGAGGCCCGGGAGCCATGGAGGCGGCCAATAAAGGGGCCTCTCTCGCAGGGGGTAAATCGATCGGCCTCAACATCGAACTTCCGCTGGAACAAAAGCCCAATCCTTACGCCAATATCACTTTGAGATACCGTTACTTCTTTGTCCGGAAGGTGATGTTTGTCAAATATGCGGTGGCCTATATCATCCTCCCCGGCGGTTTTGGGACGATGGACGAACTCTTTGAATCGGTGACACTCATTCAAACCCACAAGATCAAACCTTTTCCGGTTATCCTGGTCGGATCAAATTACTGGAAAGGGCTTTTGGATTGGATTAAGGAAGTGGTATTGAAGGAGGGCAGGATCTCTCCCACCGATCTGGATATCCTTCAATTGATTGACGAACCCGAAGAAATCGTCCGCACGATTAAAAAGACGGTGATCCTCTAATCCAATTGCGGGTTCCGGAATGCGTAGTGACTGTGATTCTCTCATTGACATTATCAATGAAAGTTTGTTTTAATTAAAGTACAAGGAAGCAAGAAGGAGGAGTCAATTGTGAGAGCAGAGAGTATTAAGACGAGGGCAAAGGGATTGCTTGACCATCTTTCGGAGGATAAGGCAAGGGTGGCTATCTCTTTCTTGGAGTTTCTGGAAGAGAAAGACTGCTGGGAAGCTACTAAAGAAATCCTCAGAGATAAAGAATTGGTGGCAAGTATACGAAGAGGAAAAACTGATATTGCCAAAGGAAGAGTAAGACCCTGGAGAGAGATCAAGAAAAATGTTTGAAGTTTATCTTTCCAAGGAAGCAGAAAAATTTTACCTCAAAGCCAATCCTAAAACAACCCGATTGCTTGATAATTGTTTCAGACATTTAGAACAATCTCCACTGGCTGGCCCCAACATCAAACGTTTGAAGGGGAAACTCGAAGGAAGTTTTCGGTATCAGATTGGAGGAATGCGGATCATCTATACTGTAGATGTGGTATCAAAGCAGGTCTCTATTGAAGCTATCGGCCCAAGAGGAGATGTTTATAAATGAATCCTCTGTCAGTTTTTTTAAGATTCTAACTCCGAACTACGAACTCATCACTCCGAACTTTGTTTAAGTTTTCATCCTCTCGCCTACTAATATCTCCTTCTTCCTGAAATCGAACTCCTGTCTGATTTAACGATCCGATCCCTGGGTCGATGTGGCAGAGAAGGCAGTCAGAACCTGTCAGGCGGAGGGCGTAATATTCTGTCGCATGAAGGGATGGGAATGGAAGTGAGAGGAGAAGGAAAAAAATGATCACCGCCAGGGGGTGATTCATTTTTGAGGGAACCATGCTTTCTTTTTAATCTATACCTGAAGTCTGCGTCAACCCAGATGTTACAATATCGGACCCGAGCAGGGGTACTTCCAAACCCTTGCAATTGCGGATTTTAAAAAATTAAGGGTGACAGAGGATGTCACTTTACGTGAAGTCCCGGTTTTGCCTGGAAAAGCACGTAGCCTACTCCTAAAGGTGCCGCTGCAAGGCTTTTGGAAAATACCCGCCGCATTGTGCGGCGACTTCCCGGCGAAGCCGCCCAGTGCCCCCGCTCGGTTTCGATATTGTTTTTTTGTATCTGGCGGGTCAACTCATTTAACTGCGGAGGTGGTGAACTCCATCCACCATATGATAGGTGAGGAGGGTGGTCAGCTCGATCAACTTCCGCTGCTCATCTTCAGGAAGGTATCCCAAAGACTCATTTTGGCAGATCGCCTCCCATCGGCGAAGCGTTTTCCGAGCGGTATGCTGATTCGACCCTGAAATCCAGAGGCTGACCCGTTCGGTCAGAACCCTTGCGTATTTTCGAATCAATTTCCATGCGGGAAGAAGTTTTCTTCGACCATTCGACGGTTTGAGGAAGAGCTCATTCATATCGTTGAGGTACTCCTGAAGCTCCTGATCCAGGATCTCACCATCCAACCCGTACCACTCGGAGACAGTTTCCTCGATCGTTGTGCACTCTCCTTCCTTCTTCTTTTTCAGGTTGAGCGGCTCTTCTCCTGCAATCTCCTCCATTATCCTATCCACATAAGCCAGTTTCTCCAATGCATTGGGCCAGTTCCGGTACTTCTTTTCCCAATGCGAGCGTGGATCGAGCCAGATGGCGAAGGTCTCAGCCCAATCCTCATCAGGATGCTTCTGGGCATAGTGTGGATCGCCTAAATAGTGGAGGTGCCGGACATAACTCTTCGACCAGGGATTGACCCTGTAGAGATATCCATCCCGATACTTCTTATTAAAATCGCCAAATGTCTCCTTCCAATCTTTCCTTTGCCAGAGTTTGTAGGCATAGTTGACCGCATGGCCGGTTTCATGGCGAAATGTCTTCATGAGCTCTTCGCCCTTAGGCACATCCCCTTCAAGTTCCTCCAGCTCAGGAGTCGCTAAATAGAAAGGGACGCTGATCGATATTCTCTTGTTCAAGCACCCCCATTCATTCCCAAAATAGAAATCAGGCCAGAGAAGGATTCGATGTTTCCTCAATTCCTTCTTCAGTCTCTTAAGATAATGGGGCAGGCTTTCATTAACATCCATATCCAAATCAGAGATTTTGGTCGTTAAAAATTTCTGATAGCTGATCTCGTCCATATCTTAAGGCCTCCGATAGGACCTATCCTAATTTGATGAAAATTTTAATGTTGGGGAATGAAGGAGGGATCTATATTAAAAGCAAAAACCGAATTTTTCTATCCTACCTTTCCTGACCGAATTAAATATAATATCTCCTGCCTCGAAGGTCAAAAAAATCTTTTCACAAGCATATCATTAACGATTTCAATAAGTTATATACTGTCTGGCGTGCCATCCATGATGAACTCGTAAAAAGTCGTCATTCCCCCCTGCTTTCGCAGGGGTAAACTTGTCCCCGCAAAGGCGGGGAACGGGAATCCAGAAAATTCTAACTACATGAAAAGACTGGATTCCTGCTTGTGCAGGAATGACAGAAAAAGGCCTTCTCTGACTTTTTACGAGACCATCATCCATGGACACCATTTTTACAATATGAAAATAAAACGGGCGAAGCAATGCTTCGCCCGTAGTCTTAACCTAAACTTTAACCCGGGTTCCTTTACCCCGTAAGAAAACCCCCAGCATTTATGCTGGGGATGGTAGAAATAGAAAGCATAAGCTCCTTATTGAGGGCGGGATCGAGACCCTACCCTTTCTAACGGGGTTTACTTCCCTTCTTTCGCCTTCAATTCCTTGAACTTCTCCTGAATGGCCTTGACCTTGTCGGGATGAGTCAGCAAATCATAGGCTGCCAGGGCGATGGCCTTGCCCGTAACGATCGTAGCCTTCCATCCTTCTTCCGACCCTGCTGCTTCCCGAAAGGCATCGGAATGAAGAGGCACCCCTTCCGGTGCAATTTTAAACCACAAATTCACCGTAGGATAGGCATGTCCCACATTTCCAAGATCGGATGAAGCAAATTCGGTAAAATCCTTAATCTCCTGATCCGGGACACCGATTGCCCTGATCTGTTCGAGCACCATCTTTGTATAGGCTGGAACAACGATCGCTGCCTTAAGAGAAGTCCGGGGTTCTTTAAACTCAAGTTTTGCTCCTGTGGCCAGCTCACCTGCCTTCGCACAGTTTATGACCTTTTGATACGTCTCTTCCATCGTGGCTGTATCAAGGGCGCGGACTGCAAATTCTGCCTCTGCCAATTCGGGAACGACATTGACCAAGTCTCCACCTTTCTTGATGATCCCGTGAATCCGAACATCCTGCCTGACATGTTCTCTGAGCATATCCGTAGCATTAAAAGTGAGAATGACTGCATCAAGGGCGCTGATCCCCTTGTGGGGTGCGAAAGCCGCATGGGAAGCCTTTCCTTTGAAAACAAAGGTGGCCCTTTTCATGGCAAGGAGTCTCTGATCCACGCTCCAACGGTCCCCAGGATGTGTAATCAAGACAATATCCGAACCATCGAAATGTCCCCCCTCAAGAAGGCATATCTTTCCGCCGCCGAGAGACCCTCTTTCCTCGTCAGGCGTCCCTATCACAAGTATGCGGCCCGGTGTATCTTTCATCACCTGAGCAAGGCCAGCGGCTGCGAGAAGACCGGAAGTTGCAATAAGGTTATGACCGCAGGCATGGCCATTTTTAAGCGCATCGTATTCGAGCATGATCGTGATGGTTGGCCCTGGCCCCTTTCCCCTCAATTCGGCCCGGAATGCCGTTTTGGCAATGCCATCCTTTACGAGATCCGCTGGGACTTTCAGGTCACCCTCCACCTTGAAACCGAGCTTTCGCAACTCTTCCATGAGGAGTGCGGAGCTTTTAAACTCCTGCTGGCCAAGCTCCTTGAAATCGAAGATCTTCTGTGAGACGGCCTTGCAATTGTTACTGTTGGCATCAATCGCTGAAAGAATCTTCTGGGGATCTGCCCATACAGTGTTGACCAATAAAGTTGCCCAAAATGCCAAAACGACTAAAACGCTTATTCCTCTCCTTGTTCGAATCATACGAACCCCCTTCTTTGAATGGATTTGCCTGTTTCTCGCCCTTCTAAACAATTCTAAAAAAAATATTTGAAATTTCCCCAGTTTAATTCCCTCCTCCTTGACGCCTGCCTGCGCGAAGCCCCGCCCTGCGGGACGAAGGCAGGGGGGAGGGGAGATATTGGAGGGTATCTTTAAAATGTTAGAGATAAATTCTCAGACTTAATCGTATAATAATTTAATAGACCATAAACGGAAAGGGAAATGAATGATTGAATTCCCGAGCCGGCGGGTCTTTTGCGACACCTCTTTTTTCTTCGCCTCCCTCTATCCAAAGGATGTCAATTACAATCGTGCAGGTGAAATATTAAAAGAGGCATACCATCAAGAAATCTCCCTATGGACGACATGGGATATCATTAGTGAGACAACCACGCTTCTTCTTTATCGCTTTCACTATAAGGCGGCCATCCGCTTCCTTGACGAAATGAAGCCAGCGTTAAATATCATTCGCTATGATGACTCTGTTCGTGAAGAAGCAGAGCGAGTTTTCCGCCTTTTTAGCAAAGACAAAAACCTTTCTTACTGTGATGCTATCTCTTTTGTGGTCGTTAAATCCCTTCTTAACGACATTGCCTGCCTAAGTTTCGATGAAGATTTTTCTAACCTCGGCCTCACTGTAATCAGATGATTGTTTATCTTTTTGATAAGCCTATACCAACTGGACGGGGAAGCTCTGGTCGCCGATCATCACAATATATTGTTTATTTTGCCTGAGTTGACAATCTTTCATCGATCTTTTTAATATTGGGATATGAAGTTCTTCTTTCTCCTGTTCCTGCTTATCCTTCCACTCACCTCCTTCGGTGAAGTAGCAGTAGAGTCCTCGCTTCAGGTTTGGAAAGTTGAAGAACGGCGTTGGACGGCAGAGGAAGAATCGAATTTCGCCAGATGGGTTGAAGAAAATCTCACGGAGGATTTCTTCATCCGCTATAAAATTCCAGTGGACTGCGCAGACGTCCCATACGCTGTCCGATGGATCTATGCACGGATCGCCGGCCTGCCTGCAGGAGCCACCACCAAAAACGATAAATTCATTGGCCATTGGTCCACGGATTGGGGACACCTCCCCACGCATACGGAGTGGCACAAAGACCTCCGTTTCCGCAAAGCCCTTCTTCACACGCTATCGGAGACAACAACCCGAACACTTCCACTCGACACCTACCCCATTCGAATCGACCAGGAGTCAGTCACTCCTGGGACAATGTTCTTCGTGACCGAATCCCATTCCGGAGTGATCGGCCGTGTCATTTTAGATGGGAGCAGCGCTCATCCCCTTCAGACATGGGAAGCCACATCGCCTGCGAAGATTCAAAAATTGAGCGGAAGGGACTTTCTGACCCCGAGGCCGGAGTCCACGGTCTATTCCGGTCTGGTGAAATTTCGCTGGCTGACCTTTAAAAACGGAAGATGGGAATACCTTCCTGCGGCAGAGCATCCCTTCTATTCGCTGGAGCAGTACTCCTCGGATTTCTATGAAGGATATGCCGATTTTGTCGAGGCAGTGGCAAAACGGATGGACCCGACCGATTATAACCCCTGGGAGAAGATGGAAAAGGTGCTCAATACCACGACCCGTTACCTGATGGATAGGGTTCCTATCGTCATGACAGGATACCAGCGATGCCGCAGGGGGGGCTGCCGGGAGGGATCCGACCTGTGGGAGATCCATAGCACGCCGGGCCGGGATGGCAGGATCGTCCTCCTGATGGATCACCTCCGCCAGATCATCGAATCGAATCATCTCGACAGGGACAAGGCAAGGGAGAGGATGGAGGCCATTGCAATTCCCATTCAGAAGGGGCAATCCGTTACCTTCCACCATGTTTTTGAGAACCACCTTTGGCTCTCCCCTCACCCGGGAGACTCCATTGAGGCCCGGTGGGGGCTCAGGAAATGCGAGATGATCCTCTCTCAAATTCGAACCACTCGGAATGCCATCTCCTTTATTGAGAGGACCTACCGTAAGAGAGATCCAAAATATGCCGATTTTGCCATCCGCCAGCAACAGGAAACTCTGAGAAGGCTCGATGAGGAATGGGTGAGGTCAGATTGCAAGGAACCAACGCCCCCTTCCCCAAAGGGGAAGAAATAATGGGGAGATGAGGTGATAGGGAGATGGGGTGATGGGGAAATGAAGAGGCAAGGAAATGGAATAATGGAATAATGAAGTTAAAGAAAAAATAATTGAATATAAAAATTGCTATCTTTTATTGAGTTGGTGTGTTGGCAATCCTACCCAATATTCCACTATTCCAATATTCCACCATTCCCTGTTTTTATAGAAAATATTTGGCGATATCAATGTGATATTTGTTGGGATCCAATGCCTTCACAATGCTCCGCTTGAAACGGCTTCCTCCGTCTCTTTCGGTGAGGTCAACCAGCTCCTTCTTTCCCTTTCCCCGCTTATCCCTCTCAACCAGAACCACCTGAGGACGATCCATCCACTGGGGATCCGTATTGGGTTTGAACACAATTCCCATCTCGTGGGTATCGAGGAGGACCAAAGAACCGATAGGATAAACGCCCACCAGGCCGATGAACATTTTGAGGAGGATCGAGTCAAAATTGACATCCCGTTCTTTTAGCATGACGGCCAGGGCCTGTTCCGGCGTGTAAGGAACTTTTTTATAGATTCTCGGAGTTGTCATGGCGTCATAGGCATCCGCAATCTGGATCATCCGGCCGAAGAGGCTCACCCTCTTTTTACGAAAGAGCTTGGGATACCCTGAAAGGTCGTTCTTCAGATGGTGATCGAAGATGCCCATGACCATCTTCGCATTGATCTCGCCCAACTGCTTCAGGTTGAGAACGATTTCCACTCCTGTGAGGGGATGCTTCTTCATCTGACCCCATTCTTCATCGCTGAGGGCAGCGGGTTTATTCAGAACCTCGAGTGGGATTTTGGATTTCCCGATATCATGAAGCATGGCCGTAATTCCCAATTCGCTCAGGACACCTCTGGAAAATCCCAATCGCCTTCCCATCGCCAGGGAATAGATGGCCACATTGACGGAGTGGTTGAAGGTGTATTCATCATAATTCTTGATCGTCGTCATCCCGAGAAGAATCGATTCATCCTCCATGATGAGGTGGACGGCCTTCCGGACCAGTCGTTTCAATTTTCTCACATCGGCATGCTGTTTCCCCTTGATGTGGGTAATCACTTCCTTGACTGTCCCGATGGTCTCGAAAAATACCTTTTTGGCTACCTCTCGAGAGTCCTCCTTCTCCAGGGTGTAAGCCCCTTCTTCCCTTTCAGAGACCTCTAAGGGGCCCACCTCGATCGAGGAGATATGACGTTCTCTTAACTTTTCATTAAAGAGAGTGGCATTCTCTTCTCGCCCCTCTTCCAGGCCCATCAGGATATAGATGAACTCTTTCAATGTTTCCTCATCCAGGACCTCTTTGTAGATGACTTCTCCGATCAGCCGTTTCTTCCACTGGGTCAGGAGGTACTTAAAACTGTTAAAACCCTCCACGGAGTAGTGAAGCCTCTGCTCATTGAGGAAGAGGTCATCGGCTACGATTTTGAGGCAAAGGTTTCCCTCCCTCTGGGTAAAGGTATTGATCGCATGGAGCGATTCCTGTATAAATTGATGAAGGGCCACATTCTTCGAATCGTAGATCTGGGAGATCCTCATCAACACATGAAATTTGGTGACGAGGGTGTTTCCCAGCCTTGACAGTTCGGAGTCCATCGCCTCTGACGATCTGGGGATCCCCTTCTGGGATTGAATGGCTGATTCCATCATCTCCACCTCTTCCTTTTTTTGAAGCCCCACGGGTAAAGATTCTGTTTATTATGAACGTCCCGGTGGGGCGACATCCCCCGTCTCACATCGAGGCAGGCCGGCCAAAAGCTCAAACCATCTTCCGCCGGGGTTAATGGATTGACCGTGCGATATGTTTCAATCTTTCCTTCGTCCTGGAGGAGTCCGATCCTTCCTCCGCTCCTAACATCTTCAGGGCATTGTGAGCACAGAGCCGCATCTCATCCCACTTTCCCTTCTGGAACCACCTTTTCTTCTGTGCGATCTTCTTCAAAACCGGTATCGCCTCTTGCGATCCTGTCTCACCTAAGGCTTTAAAGAAAGAGGCCTTCTCTTCATAATCCCTCTTGAAAAAATCTTCGGAGAGGATGATCCCGGTGAGCGGTTTGGCTGCCTCCCCCTTGGCGACCTTCGCAAAAATGAGCGAGGCCTTCGCCCTCATCTCCGGCAGGGGATCTTTTAAGAATTTCTCGATGAGATCTTTTCCCTGTTCACCGAATTTCTTGAGCACCTGGAGGGTCTCCTCCCTCACCTTCTGATCCTCATGGACGACCAGGCTCCCCAAGTATTTTACGGTGTGGGGATCTCCGACCTTACCGAGGACATAGAGGATGTGAGAGACCAGGAAGGGGTCCGGGTCGGATAAAAATTTGAGCAGAGGCCGGATGTCTTCTCGAGAGAGTTCGGCCAGGATATCGCAAACGGATTTTCTCCATTTCCCGGACTCCACCTTCCTCAATAAGAGGCAGAGGGGCTCGACCCCCTTCTTCGTCAGGAGCCGGAGATACTGAAGGATCGCATCCGAGTCCACCTCTCCGTTTCCTTTCATCGCCTCCCCTAAAAGCTCGATCGAATGGGCGCCGGAAAAAGTGTCCAGGATGCGGCGAATTGCAAAAATCTGCTTGTCTTTCAGAACCATGGACTCCATGGTGTCGTTCAGTTTCTTCAAAACGACCACGGCCTTTCTCACTTCTCTCTGTTCGAGGAAGGATCCGGTCGTTCGTTCGAAATAGGAGATCATATTCTCATAGGCATCCATATCCTCACCCAGATGGAGAAGGATCTCTACGAGGTTATCGATCAACATATAGATATAATCCGGCTGATGCTCCTGCTCGATCTCCCGGCTGATCTCTTCGATCTCATCCGGAGTGAGCTGGCAGGCCTGGACCAGAGATTGCCCTGGCGAGGGATTCAAAGCCTGTTTTAAACCTTCGGCCACAAGGACAGAGGGTCCTTCCCTTTCCCTCTCGGGAGCGATTTCGTCTGCCACCTCTTTTCCAAAACCTTTAAATTCCAACCGTTCGATAAAATCTTCCTCTGTGGCTGGAACGAAACGACTCCCCTCTTCCAAAAATTCATCAACGGTCCCGAATGTGATGTGGTGAAAATCCTTTTCCCAGAGGAGAGTGACGAGGTCATCTTCCAGACGGTTGACGGATTCACTTCTCCTCACAATATGAAGAAAATCGACCATCTCTTTGAATTCCAACCCTTTGAGGAATTTGATTTCGCGGACCCCGTCCTTGAAAAAGAAGAAGGCCAGACTCTCCTTTACATCCTGGTTTTCATAAACCACCTTTCCCCGGAAGAAGAGCCGGTGTTCTCCCACCAATAACGGAAAAGAATCGAACTCCTCGAAGTAGTTATCAAAATCCTTCTTCAGTCGTTCCATAAATTTCAGGAGGATCGGGTGATTGGCTTCATAGATCCGGAAGGCCTTCACGGTCTGAAGAAAGGTCTGGATCAGCGCCCGGGTGGCCTTTACGGACTTCTCCTCGAAAATCTCCTCCTGATCTTTTGATTTCTCTTTTAATTGCGATGATCTCTTCTCCATAAATCGCTCATCTCATCATGTTGCTTGAGATCTCTCCCTTCAGGAATCGATCCAGTTCCGACCTGAGGACCTTCCAGCCTTTTCCTGCCTTTGCTCCCTTAATCCGTCCGAGATAGAGATATTTTAGGAAGGTGGGTCTCGAAA
>DYHU01000060.1:10885-15582 GCA_020724025.1 Syntrophorhabdus sp.
TTTGCTCCCTTAATCCGTCCGAGATAGAGATATTTTAGGAAGGTGGGTCTCGAAATTCGCAAGTACTGACAGGCTTCCGGGGTTGTCATGACATCTTTTTCACTTAACATCATTTTCCACCCTTCATACAAGATTTGATAAGAGTTGACTGCATTTTCCATACCAAATTCCTCCATATCATTCAACTTATCAATATTTAAAGAAATTTTTTAAGTCCCCACCATATCAAAAAGGGTAAAAGGACATTTCTTGCCCACCCGTTGTTCAAATTCTTCCTCCATAACACTTTAGCTTTTTGAAAAGAGTTTCATTTCTATGAAAATAGTACTCTATTTCAACCACGATAGACGGGGTTTTCTTACCCCGTCTTGGCGGGACAGGAATGTCCCGCCTATCGAATCTTTTGGCCATAACCCTTTGACCATGTACGATACGGGCCTCTTAACCTCGACCTTAACCTAAAAACTAATTTTTCTATTGTTCCTTCAAAAAGGAATCTGTTAAAATTCCTGAGTCTTTAGTATTAAGAATCGAGTATCTTGATGCTGGTCCTTTAGGGGAGGTCACCATGAAAAATCAATCCAACCTAAAAAGGGTAATGGAGATCATAAAGGCTCTTTCGAAAAAGATCCCGGATTCAAAGATCGCTCTGAAATTTTCAACCCCCTTTGAACTCCTCATCGCCACAATCCTCTCGGCCCAGTGCACTGATGTCAGGGTGAATGAGGTGACAAAAGGGTTGTTCAAGAAGTATCGCTCTCCAAAGGATTATGCGGAAGCAGAATCGAAAGAACTGGAGGAGGACATCCGGCCAACAGGGTTCTACCGAAATAAGGCGAAGGCAATTCAGAAGTGTTGCCAGGAGCTGATGGGCCGGTTTGGAGGAAAGGTCCCCAATACGCTGGAGGCCCTGGTGACACTGCCGGGTGTGGGACGGAAGACGGCCAATGTCCTCCTCGGAAATGCTTTCGGGATTCCAGGGATCGTTGTCGATACCCATGTCCACCGGGTGACCCGGAGGATCGGTTTGACGGAGAACGATGATACGGTTAAGATTGAGTTTGATCTGATGAAGATTGTTCCGCAGGAGGAGTGGACCCATTTCTCAAACCTCTTCGTCTGGCATGGCCGGAAAACTTGCGCGGCCAGAAAGCCCCTCTGCGAAACCTGTGCGATTCGGAAGTGGTGTGATTATGGATCAAAATTAAATCCCAATAACCAAATCCCAAATTTTAAATAATAACCAATGACCAAAACGCCTCTCACCCTTCCCCTCTCCCCCGAGGGGAGAGGGATGGGGTGAGGGGATTAGAATTTTAATGATTATTTGGTTATTGGCCTGCCTGCGCGAAGTCCCGCCCTGCGGGACGAAGGCAGGTGATTGATGTTTGGAATTTAAAAACATATGGTTCTGTTAGAGCACATTCGTGATAAGTTGTTTTTAATGGAGGAGGTAACCAATTTCCCCACCTCTCTCATGAACCACCGAAACTACCACTGGGAAAACCTTCCCATGGTCCCCTATTCCGATTTAATCGGGGCGGTCTCCTCTCTCGTCGAGAATGGGCACAAAGTGATGATCGTTACCGGCTTTTATATCCCTTCCGGAGAACCTCCGGCCACGGAGACTGATGGCCCTCCGGGCGCCCTCATTCTGGCCGAGGGGCTCAAATATCTGGGCATGGAGGTCTCCCTTCTCTCCGATGAATATACCCTTCCGACCCTCAAGGCAGGTCTGAAGATACTCAACCTCTCTGAAAAGGAGGTTCCCCTCATCTGTTTTCCCCTGGAGCACTCCGATCTTGACCAGGCCAGCCCACTCTCTCTCCGTTTCATTGAGGAACTTCTCAACGGCCCATCGGGGCAGGACCTTTCCCATCTCATCTATATTGAACGGGTGGGTCCCAATCACACTCTCGAATCCTTCCTCGCTCAGGGGCGAAAAGGACCCCCACCCATAAAAGAGTTTGAGTCCATCCTCCCCCTTTCCATAAGAAACCGGTGTTTCAACTCCCGTCTGGAGGATATTACCAGGTTTACGGCTAAGACCCACCTCCTTCTCGAATTTCAAAAGAAATGGAATCTCCCTGTTGAGACGATCGGGATCGGAGATCGCGGCAATGAGATCGGCGCGGGAAAGATTCCGTGGGAGGTCTTCAAGGGAAATTCTACCACTCATCGGGAGCCTGTCTTCTGCTGCCGGATGAAAACGGACTATTTTATCTCAAGCGGAATCTCAAATTGGGGCGGATATGCGTTGATGGCAGGAATTGCTCTGGCCAGGGAGAAACTCGATATTCTCCGGAAGGTTACTCCGGAACAGGAGGGAATGGTTCTGGACTACCTGATCCATCACGGCCCTGCCATCGATGGAATCACCCGCAGACAGGACCATTCGGTCGATGGAATCGAATTTAAGGATTATATGAAGGTGATCGAACGCATCAAGGAAATCGCCTTTGAATAACCCTACCCATTGGAATAATGGAATGTTGGAATATTGGGTTTATTCTTTCAAACATAAATTTTATGTTTAACCATTACTGATGATCTCGTAAAAGGTCTGAAAAGGCTATTTTCTGTCATTCCTGCGCAAGCAGGAATCCAGTCTTTTAAGGTAGTTAGAATTCTCCTGGATTCCCGTTTTCACGGGAATGACGACTTTTTACGAAACCATCGTCATTCCACTATTCCAATATTCCAAGAATTAAATGACCGCCCCTTTCATCCTCCTCTTCTGAAAGAAGTAAATAATTCCGCATCCAATTAGACCTGCGGCATCCGTAATCAGCCCTGGTTTGACAAGAGCGACTGCCGAGGCAAACAGGATAATCCTTTCATGCCATTTCAAATCTGTTAACAGAAATCCCTGCATCGAAGCCGCCAGAGCATACATCCCGATGGAGGCAGAGATAAAAATCCAGGAAGCCTCAATAAAATTTGTATTGATGAGGAGCATTTCCGGAGCAGTGATGAACATGAAGGGCAGAAGAAACGTCCTCATATCCAGCTTGAAGGCGTTGATCCCTGTCTTAAGAGGGTCAGAGCCTGCGATACCTGCGGCGGCATAGGCGGCCACGCAGACCGGGGGTGTTCCATCAGCAAGAATTCCAAAATAGAATACAAAAAGATGAATCGCAATAATAGGGACATCGGGGTTCATTTCCTTTAGAGCAGGAGCCATGATCGTTGCCATGATAACATAGTTCGCAGTGGTGGGAACCCCCATCCCTAAGATGAGACAGGCGACCATGGTGAGGAAGAGGCCGAAGTAGAGGTTTCCTCCGGAAAGGCCGATGATGATGTTGGTCATATTTAACCCGGCTCCCGTGAGGGTCACAACGCCCACGACAATGCCGGCGCAGGCGCAGGTGGCGCCAATACCCCCCATCATCCTCGCGGCCTTATACATGGCATCGGCCATGTTGATCCCAAACAAAGCCACGGGCCTCCATGAATTCACCTTTTGTCCTTCAGAATTCTTTTCGGAATGGCTGCCCAATCCGAAGCTTCCCATCACTCCCTGTATGAAAAAGATCAAAATGGTTGTGACAATGCCTGCGGCAGCAGAAGTAATGGGGGTGTTCCTTTTGATAATCAGACAGTAAAAGAGAACACCAATGGGAACTAAAAAGTGCAATCCTCTGACCAGGATTGGGAAGAATTTTGGAAGTTCTTTTCGGGGAATACCTTTTAAACCGAATTTGACGGAGAGGAGATGAACCGCACCTAAAAGAGCTAACTGATCGATGACGGCAGGCAGGGCGGCAGCCATGACCACATGGAGGTATGGTATTCCTAAAAATTCAGCCATGATGAATGCGGCCGCTCCCATGACGGGCGGCATCAATTGGCCATTACCACTTGCCGCCGTTTCTATGGCACCGGCGATTTCTGGTTTAAACCCCATTCGCTTCATTAAAGGGATGGTTACAGATCCGGTGGTCACAACATTGGCAACCCCGCTTCCGGAGATCGTTCCCATAAAGGCGCTCGATACTACGGCAACCTTTGCGGGTCCTCCCCTTGTATGGCCAACCAGGGAAAACGCTATCTTCATGAAGTAGTCCATCGCTCCTGTCTTCTCAAGGATGGCGCCGAAAAGAACAAAAGCAAAGACGAAGGTGGAGGAAACCCATAGGGGGACGCCAAAAATGCCTTCCATGGTTAAATAGAGGTGGTCAATCACCCTGCGAAAACCATAACCGCGGTGAGCAAGGAGGTCGGGCATATAAGGTCCGACAAAGGCGTATGCGATGAAAATGGCTGAAATGAGGGGAAGGGGCAATCCAATTGCCCTTCGTGCCGCTTCCAGGACGAAGAGGATGGTGATCACCCCCATCACGACATCAAGAGGGGTCGGATTACCAATCCTTTTGACCAGATCGGCATAAAAGAGAGTGACATAAATGGCGCCAAACCCTCCAATGACTGCTAAGATCAGGTCATAAACTGGAATCTCTTTCGTTTTTGACCTTTTGGTCATCGGAAAGAATAAGAAACAAAGAACCATGGCAAAACATAGATGGACAGAGCGTTGAAGCGTTCCAGTCAATGCCCCGAATATAGCCGTATAAAGTTGAAAACAGGACATTGCAAAGGCAATTCCGGCCGAAATATAGAAAAGAGGGCCTGAGAGGCGGCGTGCCCCATAATCAGCCCCTTCGGCGATCTCCTTTGATTTTTCTAACGAAACC
>DYHU01000385.1 GCA_020724025.1 Syntrophorhabdus sp.
GAGGAAGACGAAAGAGACAGACATTCTTTTAAAGATGGATCTGGATGGGTCCGGAAAACACTCGATCCAAACAGGCGTTCCCTTCTTCGATCATATGCTCAGCCTGCTTGCCCATCACAGCCGGATGGACCTTACGATCAGGGCAGAGGGAGACATCGGTGTGGATGGTCACCATACTGTGGAAGATGTGGGGATCTGCCTGGGAGATGGCATCCGGAAGGCCCTCGGAGAGGCAAAAGGGATTCAGCGATACGGGATGGGTCTAATCCCGATGGATGAGACACTTGCCTCTGTCACTCTCGACCTTTCCATGAGACCATTCCTGGTTTATCATATGAAGCTTAAGCGATCGAAGATCGGGACCTTTGACCTCGAACTGGTGGAGGAGTTCTTGAGGGCTCTCTGCAATCATGCAAGAATGACGCTTCACATCAACCTCCTCTATGGCAGGAACAGCCATCACATGGTAGAGTCCGTCTTCAAAGGATTGGGAAGGGCGCTTAAAGAGGCGGTCTCTATTGATGAGCGAACAGCCGGAGTTCCTTCAACGAAAGGGGTCTTGTAAAAAAAGTTCGGAGTAATCAGTTCGTAGTTCGGAGACATAAGAGTCGAATTGACGAGCTTTAAATAAAATATTTTTAAAAAGTCTCCGAACTAAAAACTCCGAACTCTGAACTATTCAGAGGAACGATGAATCCAAATATCGTCATCATTGACTACGGGATGGGAAATCTCAGAAGCGTTCAGAAGGGTTTCGAGCATGTTGGTTTTGAAGCGAAGGTGACCCGGAACAGGAGAGAGATTTCCGGAGCTTCAGCAATTGTTCTTCCCGGGGTGGGCGCCTTTCGGGACTGCATGGAGAACCTGGAGAGATATGGATTGATCGAACCCATCCTTCGGTCTATTGAGAAAGGAAAACCTTATCTCGGCATCTGTCTTGGCCTTCAAATCCTTTTTTCAGAGAGCGAGGAGTTCGGACACCGGAGGGGGCTCGACCTGATCAAAGGAAAGGTGGTGAGGTTCCGGGCCGATCCGGAACATAAAGTTCCTCACATGGGATGGAATACGATTGAAAAGAAGGGGGAGACTCCTCTGTTTCAAGGTTTAAAGAGCGGAGACTTCTTCTACTTTGTCCACTCCTATTATGTGATTCCGGATGAGGGACAGTGGAACTCAACGATCACCCGCTACGGCATTCCTTTTGTTTCGAGCCTCTGGAAGGAGAATATTTTCGCCACCCAGTTCCATCCGGAAAAAAGCCAGCAGAAGGGATTGAGGATACTGGAGAACTTTGCCAGATCGGTTTGATCGAATTCAAATTAAGACGTCGGCAATAAATGCCGACGCTACATTCTTACGGATTTTATTCTGTAGCGCCCTCATTTATTGGGGGCGACAAAGGAGTCATCCATGAACGAAGTCCAGGTTGGTGAAATTCGGATCGGAAAAGGAAACCCCATGGCGCTGATCGCAGGTCCCTGTGTCATAGAAGGGGAAATCATCGTCCTGGAGATTGCAAAACGATTAAAGGAACTCTGCAAGGCAATGGAGATTCCCCTGATCTTCAAGGCCTCTTATGAAAAGGATAACCGGGGTTCGGAGAAATCATATAAAGGCCCAGGGCTTAAGGAGGGATTGAAAATCCTTGCAAAGGTGAAGGAGAAGGTGGGCCTCCCTGTCCTCTCCGATGTGCACCGGATGGAAGATGTGGATCAGGCCAAGGAGGTGCTCGATGTGATTCAAATTCCTGCCTTTCTCTGCCAGCAGACAAGCCTTCTTCTCAAAGCTGGAGAGACGGGAAGAGTGGTCAACATCAAGAAAGGGCAGTTTGTCGCGCCGGAGAACATGGCCGGAGCGGTCAAGAAGATCCATAGCACAGGAAACCATCAGGTCCTTCTCACGGAGCGGGGGACCTGTTTCGGATATAACAAATTGATCTCGGACTTCTGTTCCATTCCCATCATGCAGGGGATCGGCTGTCCGGTCATCTTCGATGCCACGCATGTGGTGAGAAATTATGGTATTCCGAGCGAAGACCCAAGAGGAGGAAGCCCGCAGTATGTTCCCCATCTCTCCCGGGCGGCCATGGCTGTGGGATGCAACGGTATCTTTCTTGAAACCCACCCCAGGCCGAGTGAAGCGCTCTGTGATGCCTCGAGCATGATTCCTCTTCAGGAGATGGAAGGTCTTCTCCGGCAGACGAAAGCCATCCACGACATGGTCAGGCAGTGGGGAATCGTTTAATTGCGGATTGAAGAATCCCCTCACCCCCTCCCTCTCCCCTCGGGGGAGAGGGGAAGGGTGAGGGGGTAAAAGGAGGGGTTCATGAAAATCTTTATTGATACGGCGAATCTGGATGAGATCAGGAAGGCAAAGGCGCTCGGTCTGGTCGATGGCGTGACAACCAACCCCACGCTCCTTGCAAAAGAAGGGGAGACTGCGGAGACACTGATCCGGAAGATCTCAACGGAGGTGAAGGGGCCTGTCAATGTGGAGGTGACAGGCATCACCTGTGAAGCGATCGTGAAAGAAGCCAAAGTCCTGGCCACCTGGGGAGATGAGATCGTGATCAAGATCCCCATCAATCAGGAAGGATTGAAGGCGGTGAGAATCCTCGCCACAGAGGGGATTCAGACAAATGTGACGCTCCTCTTTTCGGCGAGCCAGGCCATTTTGGCCGCAAAGGCAGGAGCGACCTATATCTGCCCTTTCATAGGAAGGCTCGACGATATCAGTTTCAACGGCCTCGAATTGATCCAGCAGATCAGGGAAATTTATGACAATTACGATGAGATTGAGACCCGCATCATCGTAGCCAGTGTGAGAAACCCCATTCATGTGATAGAGGTGGCGCGAATGGGTGCGGAGATCGTGACCATTCCACCCGCCATTCTGGACCAGATGGCCAAGCATCCACTCACGGATCGTGGGATTGCC
>DYHU01000386.1 GCA_020724025.1 Syntrophorhabdus sp.
ATTTCCGGGAATGCAGGAGTTAGACGCTTCAGAGTTTCTTTACGCTATGGCTCAGGCTTACAGAAATATTTACAAAAATGGAAACCCGCAAACAGTTAGACTTAAAGATATAAGCCCCTATACTTCTCAATCATTGAGTAACACGTCGGCAGATAGTCTAACGAAACTTCAGTTCTGGACATATAAACCGGTTAGATGGAGAACTTTACTAGTTGGAATAAAGAACGAACAAAATCAGATTCCAAATGATTTTGTTTTATATCAGAACTATCCGAATCCATTCAACCCAACGACGACGATTCGCTTTGCAATTCCGCAGCGCGAGCACGCAACGCTAAAGGTCTTTGATGTCCTTGGCAGAGAAGTGGCGACACTGGTGGATGGAGAACTTCCACCGGGCGAGCATTCTGTTGTCTACCATGCAAAAGACTTATCAAGCGGATTGTATTTTTATCGATTGGGCTCTGGAACACTCATTCAACAAAAAAAGATGATGGTGCTCAGATGACAAAACGGGCTTCAACAAGCAGGAAAATGAAAGGGATAGATCTAATGAAGCGAGTTTCCTTTACTCTTGTGCTTATGGTGTGCTGTCAAGCTGTTGTTCTTTCTCAAACGGTTACCCATTCAATGAGTGGGCACCAACCGTTCGAAGATTCCCCTTTTGGATTTCATCCCGCCAGCGTCAGCGCTGCCGGCTATCCGAACAACGGCTTCGTCGATGCACAGTTCATTGGCGTTCACTGGCACCGCCCGCCCGTCTATGCCTACTGGTTTCAAGTCCAGCCCGATCAAAACAGCCCAACCTACGACTGGAGGCTCCTGGACCAGCAGTACAGCGCTGTGCCACAGGGCATCAATATCCTGGCCAATATCGCCCCGGATCATCCTCGTTCCCCGCACGGATACACCCTTCCCAGCTCATACATTCCGATTGACGAAGATAAATATGCCGCGTTCGTTCGGGCAACCGTTGAGCGATATGACGGCGACGGGCTTGATGACATGCTCGGTCTAACGAATCCCATCAAACATTGGCAGGTGGGCAACGAACCCAGCAACAAGCTGAGCGGGTTCGCCGACCTACAACGGATGACATACCAGGCGATCAAGGAGGTGTGTCGTGAATGCACGGTTCTGATCGGAGGCGCAGCGGGCTTTCCCGACAATTACGTACTGCGGTTTGATTCCGTCTACCTTCCGATCCTGGCCCAACTCGCCGGGCAGTATGTGCATGTGTTCGGCTTTCACTGGTATGGCATGGCTACAGGAGACTACCGTCTGCGGGATTCCGTTACCGGGGAGGATGTCTACCAGCATGTTCGCAATGTCTTGACCACCAATGGATTCCCGCCAGACCTTCCGATCTGGATCACCGAAATGGGGAGTTACTCCGGGGACCCGATTGAGCCTGAGTTCCCGTTTCAAACCGAACGGCAGCAGGCAAGCGACTACCTCAAACGGTTCGTGTATTCCCTCTCCCGCGGCGTGAAGAAAATCTTCCCCGCCTTCGGCCTTATGGAGGGCTTCATCCATAACGATGGCTACTTCGACCACACTGGTCTGATCTACAACGGGCGAGGCTCAAACGACCTTGGGCTGGGCGTCAAGAAGCTCGGTTACTATACGTACAAATTGATGACCGAAAAACTGGAAGAAAGCGATTGGCAAAACATCCAGACCGTTCACGAACAAAACGGCGTCTATCTTTACAAGTTCAGCAAGCAAGGCAAGCCCATCTGGGTTGCTTGGAATGATAGCAGCGACACAAGAACAATTACAATTTCAGGCATAACCTCAAACTGGGTCGAGATGACAGAAGCCGTCCCCAAATACCAATCGGGCAAAGACGTTACTGATTACGGCACTGCCTTTCAGATGGATACACTTGCCGTTGTAAACGGCTCTGTATCGCTGCAGTTGGCAGAAAAGCCGGTGTTTGTGGAGGAGTTGATCGTTACGTCCGTTGGGGATGAGGTGAATTCAATTCCAAAAGAGTTTGTGCTGTATCAGAACTATCCCAACCCTTTCAACCCAACAACCACAATTCGCTTCTCCATCCCGCAGCACTCGCAAGCAACACTCAAGATCTTTGATGTGCTTGGAAGAGAAGTCGCAACATTAGTGGATGAATACAAAGATGCCGGAATGCACACAGTCGTCCTCGGCACACGCAACTTGGCACTCGTCTCTCTTCCAAGCGGAGTGTATTTTTATAAATTGCAATCAGGCGATTTTGTTGAGGTGAAGAAGATGATTTTGATAAGATAAATGATATCTAAAGAAATTTTAATTTAATAGAGAAAAATTATGAAATACATGAAAATAATTTTAATAGTTATTACTCTTTTTCAAAATGCTTTCTCTCAAGTAAGTTATCAATCGTATCCTGTTCCAATTCTTATTGCTCCGATGATGCACATAGACCCACTACCGACTATAAATGACAGCAACCAGGTGATAAATGTATATAACCAGCACAGGGATGCGATTTTGTGGTATAAAAATTTGGCGCTGTCAAATGGAGTTAAACTGAGTGCACAAATGACAGGCGTTTATGCTGAGGCGTGTACCCGAAGAGGACATTGGAGCGACTTTTCTGATTTTATAACTGGTGCGATGCATCATCTTGGAACTCATCTACATGCTAATGTTAAAACTATTCCACCAAGAAATTATGTTTGGCGGACTTTACCTAATCAATTTTATAATCATCCGGACTCTGTGAGAAAAGTTTTTTGGGATAACCTGCCGTGGATTAATCAAGTATTCATAAGAAATGGTTACTCGACTTCTAACAATTGGTTTTTTCATGGAACACATGCGATCTATAATGGTATGGATACCGTATTATTCAATTATAATGATACGATAATGAGACATAGTCAATAGTTGTGTAAATACATTAAGCAGCAGTGACATATGTT
>DYHU01000061.1 GCA_020724025.1 Syntrophorhabdus sp.
TTATCCCCGTTTGCCGTATACCAGATGCGAATGTTTCCCTCCTTCTCTCCAAAGCTCGAGAAGGCGGTCGTCGACTCAAGGCAGACGGCATCCACCTCCCCAAGAATCTTCGATTTCACTTTCGACTTCTTCGAATGAAAGACCATCTGACGGAACTTCACCCCATCGAAGATCGCCATCCGGACCTCCTGGTCCGGAGGAAGGCCCTCCTTTAAATGGTATCGGGCAAACATGGCAAGGGGATCGTAAGCGTGGGATGGGAAGAAGACCTCTCTCTTCTCTCCAGCCCCTTTCTTCTCCACAATGGCTTTAGGATGGATGGGATCGAAGGTGATGGTCTGCGAATAATTTTTTCTCTCCGTGAAAAGGCCCTCCTGATCGATCTCCTTCACATATCGGAGCGGAGAGAAGGGGTCCATCTCCATGAAAGAGGTGAAGCGGTTATTCATCCGGAACATAAACCCGGGGACTTTGAGGGAAATCACCTGGGCCTCAATCTTATGGAGATTCTTCCCTTGTTCCGAATATCCATTTCCGATTCTGATCGTCGCTTTGAGGATAGGGATGCCAAGCTTCTTGGCTATGTAATGGAAAGATTTTTCTGATCCGTTCTCCGGGTTGGGGACCCGCCCCTGTCCTCCACCATAGGCTGGCGATCCGAACATCAAAATCATCATGATAATAAGCAAGGGGCCTATTCTCAATTTCCAACCCTCATTTCCTATTTCCCATTTCTTATTTCCCATTTCTTTAATTATCCATCAAAATACCTATTTGTCCAGAAAAATCTATCCTGACTGGCATGCATGCTATTGTGTTTTGTATGTATGAGATATTTTATGGAAGGAAAGAAAGATGAAATGGTTAAATATCCTATGCTCGATGCGCCATGCCATCCTACCCGCAATCCGAATAGCCGCAGAAACACTTCACGCAGCCCTCTTCAAAGATGAGAGGGCCTCCGCACTCAGGACAGGCCCCTCTCAGAAAAACTCCACTCATTCCCTGCGGAGAATTTTTCGTCTTTTCCGGATGGCTTGGCAACATCTCCCTCTCTATGGCACCACCCCTTTGTGTCTTCATCTTTTGAATGTGCCATTCGATTGCCTTGGCCACTGCATCCGAACAGGAGAGAACCTTCCCGTTCTGGTGCCAGACCGGCATATGGCAACTGATCCCTTTCAACTGCCGGATGATATCTTCGGGTTCGATACTCGATCGAAAGGCGAGAGAGACCAGACGGCCGATGGCCTCTGATTGGGAGGCCGCACACCCCCCTGCCTTTCCTATCTGATTGAAGATCTCAAAAAGGTGTCCTTCCTCATCCTCATTGACCGTCACATAGATGTTGCCGCAACCTGTCCGGATCTTCCAGGTGGAGCCATGGATCACATCCCGGCGCGCCCTCGGTTTCCTCTCCATCTTCGACAGGTCCTCCCCGGCCCCTGCCCGATCTTCCTCCGAAGCGCCCAATCCCTTATAGAGGACCTGTTTCTCCCTGCTCCTGTCCCGGTAGATCGTCACTCCTTTACAACCTAACTGATAGGCCAGCTCATAAACTTTTGCCACATCGTCCACTGCGGCTTCATGAGGGAAGTTGACTGTCTTTGAGACTGCATTGTCCGTATATTTCTGAAAGGCGGCTTGCATCCGGATATGATCTTCAGGAGAGATATCGTGGGCCGTGACGAAGAGATGTCTGATCCTCTCCGGAACCTCTGCAAGGTCCTCAATGTGGCCCATCTGGGCGATCTTCCTCATCAGATCTTCAGTATAGAACCCTTCCTCTCTGGCCATCGCTTCGAAGAAGGGATTGATCTCCAGAAGCTCCTTTCCGTCCAGGACATGACGGACAAAGGCCAGCGCAAAGAGGGGTTCAATCCCTGAGGAGGTCCCTGCAATGATGGAGATCGTCCCTGCGGGAGCAATCGTTGTGACGGTTGCATTCCTCATCGCATCCCATCGGTCTTTTAAGGCGCTGCCTTCGAAATTGGGGAAGGCCCCTCTTCTCAGGGCCAACTCACGGGAGGCTTTCCTTCCTCCCTCCTGGATAAAAGCCATCACCTTCTCCCCGGTCTCAAAAGCCTTCGGATGGTCATAAGGAATTCCCAATTGAATCAGGAGGTCGGCAAAACCCATCACTCCCAGGCCGATCTTCCGGTTGGCCTTGGTCATGGCCTCAATCTGGGGAAGGGTGTAGCGGTTCATGTCGATCACATTGTCCAGAAAATGGACCGCCCTTTCAGTGACCCAACCCAGCCTCTCCCAGTCGACCTCCCCGCTTTTGACCATATGGGCAAGGTTGATGGAGCCAAGGTTGCAGGACTCATAGGGGAGAAGGGGTTGCTCGCCACAATTATGGACCAAAATACCATTTGCCTCAAATGCCCTGACTTCAGGAACCCTGACATCGAAAACACCTTCTTCTCCTAGAGGTCTCACCGTCTTTACTCTTGCAAGAAACCTATCCCTATATAAGGTTCTATGATATGATGAGAGTTTTTCATCCAGAAGTTTCTGTTTTTGTATGTCAGAAAAACCTATCACCCTTGAAAACATTATAAGATTATCTTTTGTAATAGTGAGTTCATGATTTGCTTTTGTGTGATAAGACTTACTACCCCCTTTTCCATTTGGAAGGTTTTTTTGTTTTTCTTTAATCCTGTTCTCATACAGTGTAGATGCAATCCCCAGCCTCAGAAGCATCCTCTGAACACCCAACAGTGTTTCAATCTTTGATTGTGAAAGTCGTACGCTTATACCTTTTTTATGATCACCGAGAATACAACCATCTGCATCAAAAAGACCTCTCAAGAATCCTTGATAGAAAACAGAGCTTGCTGATTCTATCTTCTCTGAAGTGCCTTTGAACAGATGGGAGAGCCCGAAACGTTCGGCGAGATCATGGAGTGATCTCATCCTGAGCCGATATTCCTTCCTTTCTGCAAGCGGTTTTTGGAAACCGGCAAAATCCTTTCTGTGAGGGAGCGAGGCAATATATCTTTCGACTTCTCTTCGAATAGAATGAGAGCCCGCCCCTTCTCCCCATACTGAGAGGACGGCATTTTCCTTCTTTATTGTCCCATCTCCTACCAGGAGACCGAGGAGGTAGCCTTCTTCAAAACTCCCTGCCCCTTCCCAATCAAGGCCACGGTTATTGGAGAGAACAAGGATATCCCCTTCCTTTAAATCACCCATTTTCTTCCATGTCGTTTTGATTTTTTTCCGGGTTACCTTTTCCGCTGTAAGCAATGGATGATCAGCAGTGGTCTTCAATCTATATCCACGATCCGTAATCACCTCAAAGACTGTCTTCTGGCCTGTGTAAAAAAATCCTTCATCATCCGTTAAATTAAATTTACCGTTAAGAAGTAACCCGGTTTTTTTACCGATTATGTCTCCGATTTTCATAGGGCCACTGCTTGTGGTGATCCACGTGTCGGCAGTAAGGCAGGGGTTGGTGCTCTCAATCGGGCCGACCTGGGGAGTGGGATTGTCCTCATTGATCCGGTCGATGAAGATGATCCCCGGATCCCCGTTCTTCCAGGCATAATAAACCATCTTCTCAAAAACTTCTTTCGCATCGAGAAGACGGACAATCTCCTTTGTCCTCGGATTTCGGAGGGGATACTTTTCGCCCTTTTCAACAGCCTCCATAAATTCATTCGTGGCCGCCACGGAGATATTAAAATTGTTGAAGCGGTGATCTTCATCCTTGCATTTAATAAAATCGAGGATATCCGGATGGTCCGCCCGTAGGATGCCCATATTGGCTCCCCTTCGTGTTCCCCCCTGCTTGATCGCCTCCGTCGCATTATCGAAGACGCTCATGAAGGAGACCGGACCGCTTGAAACTCCCTTGGTGGAACCCACCACATCATTCTTTGGCCTGAGCCTGGAGAAGGCAAATCCCGTTCCGCCGCCGCTCTTCTGAATCAGGGCCATCTGTTTAACCGCATCGAAGATTTCCTCCATCGAATCCCCTACAGGGAGAACAAAACAGGCGGAGAGTTGCTGGAGTTCCCTGCCCGCATTCATCAGGGTGGGCGAGTTGGGAAGAAAGTCGAGCGAGGCCATCAGGTCATAGAACTCCGCTTCAATGGAAGTGAGGTCTACGGAAGGGTCATAAAGCCGGTCTGCCTGGGCGATATTTCTGGCGACCCGCCGGAAGAGATCTTCTGGGGTTTCAACGATATTCCCCTGAAGATCCTTTAACAGGTATCGCTTCTCAAGGACAGCGATGGCATTCTGTGTCAGATGAATCACTCCCATTCCTCCCCTCCCTGGTTACCCTGTCTGCGGCAGGCAGGCACAATATTTATGTCACAATAGAAAAGTTAACACAATATTTTGTGCTGTCAAGTAAAATTTATTGGGTTGGGCATGGCAACCATTCTCCTTGACAAAACGGATTTTCTAGTATAATTTCATCTCACAAAGACCAATTCGTTTGAAAGGAGGAAAATTATATGCGAAGTAAAATAATAACAATATTATTCATTCTCCTCACCCTGATTCTATCCTTTTCGGGCGAAGTGACCGCAGGAACCCTCCAGGATGTGAAGGCCAGAGGCAAACTGGTTGCAGGGGTTAAGACCGACTTCCCGCCCTTTGGATTCGTCGATGAAAAAGGAGTGAACAAAGGATTTGATCCGGACATTGCGAGGGCTCTGGCCAAAGAACTTTTCGGAAAAGAAGACGCCGTAGAACTGGTGGCGGTCACTTCGGCCAATAGAATCCCCTTTCTGACCACAGGGAAGATCGACATCATCCTGGCCAGTATGACCATCACGGAAGAACGAAAGAAGGTCATCGATTACAGCAATCCCTATTTTATGTCCGGCCACCTCCTGATTGTCCATAAGGACAGCAAGGTCGAGAAGGTTCAGGACCTCGCCGGGAAAAAAGTCTCTACCACTCAGGGTTCGACGGGTGACATGGTCATCGGAAAACTGGTCCCCACTGCGGAACGGATCAAATTCCAGCATAACTCTGAATCGCTTCAGGCATTGAAAGATCGCCGAACGGAGGCTTTTATCCAGGACGATGTTCTTCTTCTCGACCTCCAGAAGAGAAATCCGGAATTAAAGATCGTGGGATGGCCGCCCTTCGAGTCCGCCCCTTATGGATTGGGAGTCCGAAAAGGGGACCAGGAGTGGCTTGACTTTGTGGATGCTACCTTAAACAAAATGAAAAAGACAGGCGAATATCAGAAACTCTGGGATAAATGGTTTGGAGAAAACAAGAAAGTCCTCCTTGAACTGAAATAACACTTGAGAGAAGGGGGTTGCCGATGGGGTTGGGTGATATCCCAACCCCATTTTATTCCTGATGGGCTACCAATTAGATCCCTCTGTCATCATCAAACATCTTCCTCTCTTCCTCAAGGGAGTTTTACTCACGGTGGAGATCTCCTTCTTCGCTATCCTTATTGGATTATGCATAGGAATCTTAGCCGCTGTTGCAAGAACTTCGAGATTTAAAATCCTCAATCTCATTGGAGCCGTTTATGTAGAGGTATTCCGAAATACACCGCTTCTCATTCAGATCTTCATCATCTTTTTCGGACTTCCAAGCATCGGTGTTAAACTTTCTGCTTATTTCTCTGGCTTAACTGCCCTGGTTCTCTATGTAGGAGCTTACAACACAGAGGTGATCCGCGCTGGCCTAGAGGCTATTCCCAGGGGGCAGATCGAGGCGGCCAAATCTATAGGGCTCACCGGGGTTCAAACTTTTCTTTATATTATCCTTCCACAAACGTTCCGGATTTCTCTTCCAGCCCTCGGTAATAACTGGGTTGCCTTAGTTAAAAATTCTTCTCTCGTCTCGGTGATCGGGATGGTGGAATTGACCTGGGTTGCGTTGGACCTCAATGCGCTGACCTTCCGGTCTTTTGAACTCTTTGGGGCCGCCACCCTCTTCTATCTCATCCTGATTTTTATTTTGATCAATATTCAGAACTTTGTGGAGAGACGGTTTACTTATAAAACGTAAAAGACAATATGTTCGATTTTGATGTCATCGCCAAAAATCTTCCTTACCTGCTCTCCGGTGTTAAATTCACGATTGCACTGGCCTGCCTGGTCATCATCCTGGGAACTTTTTTGGGGGTGATCTTTGGTATCCTCAAACTTTCCAAAAATCGACTGATCCGATACCCTGTGGGCTTCATCGTGGAACTGACTCGGGATACCCCCATCATCATGCAGATGTTCTTCATCTTTTTCGGTCTCCCTGCGTTGGGAATTCGCCTGAACACCTTCCCTTCAGCCGCTCTGGCGATGAGCTTCTTTGCTGCAGGCAATACCGCTGAGATCGTTCGAGGAGCCATCGATTCCCTTCCCACAGGTCAATTCGACGCAGCCAAATCATTGGGAATGAACTATCTCCAAATGATGATCTATGTGATCATTCCACAAGCTCTTCGCCGGATGATTCCGCCAATGATGGGCCTCTTCACCACCCTCATCAAAGACACTTCACTGGCCGCTATCATCGGTGCTTTTGAACTGACACGGGCAGGACAGGAGGTCATTGAGAGGACATTCCGCTCTCTCGAAATCTATTTGGTCGTCGCAGCCATTTATTTCATCATCTGTTATCCCCTCTCCTATTACACTCGAAAGATGGAAAAAGCGAGAGTAACAGGCTTCTGAGGTCATTATGATTGAAGTCAGAGATATCTACAAAAGTTTTGGAAAGGTGAAAGCCCTTAATGGAGTGAGCGCTACCATTAAAAAGGGAGAGGTGGTGGTCATCATCGGTCCGAGTGGCTCTGGAAAGTCCACTTTTCTTCGATGCCTGAACCACCTTGAAAAGATCGATCGGGGAACCATCATTATCGATAATATTCCACTGACCGCTTCGAAAACCAATATTCATAAAGTGAGGGAGGAGATCGGGATGGTCTTTCAACAGTTCAATCTCTTTCCCCATCTCTCCGTTCTCAGAAACATTACCCTGGCCCAGATCAAAGTGAGAAAACGGTCTTCGGAAGAGGCGGAGCAGATCGCCCGCAACCTTCTGGACAAAGTCGGCATCCCTGAAAAAGCGGACAACTATCCCTTCCAGCTTTCCGGAGGACAACAGCAACGGGTGGCCATTGCCAGGGCCTTAGCCATGCAACCCAAGATCATGCTCTTTGATGAACCCACTTCGGCTCTGGACCCCGAGATGATCGGAGAGGTCTTGGATGTCATGAAGAATCTGGCCCGGGAAGGGATGACGATGGTGGTGGTGAGCCACGAGATGGGTTTTGCAAAAGAGGTCGCAGACCGCGTCATCTTCATGGATGAAGGAAAGATCATCGAAGAAGGAACTCCGGACCAACTCTTCGAACATCCTCGAGAGGAGAGGACACGGGTCTTTTTAAGCAAGGTGCTGAAGTAGGGGAAAAATGGCTGAAAAAATCATCGGCATTCTGGGAGGGATGGGGCCGGAGGCCACAATCGATCTCTTCACAAAGATCGTTAAAGGCATCAAGGTCAAAAAGGATCAGGACCATCTCCGGATTCTCATCGACAACAACCCCAAGATTCCGGACCGAACCCTGGCCATTCAAGGGAAAGGCCCCAACCCTCTTCCTCAACTCGTCCAGAGTGCAAGACTTCTGGAGAAGGCCGGGGCGGACTTCATCGTCATTCCCTGTGTGACCGCTCACTATTACTATGAGCCTCTGCAGGGGAAGGTAAAGATTCCCATTCTTCACATCGTTAAGGAGACGGTGAATCACATCAAGAAGAGATTAAAGGGAGTTCGCAAAATCGGTGTGATCGCAACCACGGGAACGATTCAAACCGGTCTTTTCCAAGAGGCCCTCTCCTCCATCGGGATAGACTCCATCCTTTTGGATCCCCCGGTTCAGAAGAACTGGGTGATGGAGGCCATCTATGGGGAAAAGGGGATCAAGGCCATCGGCCCATCCGAAGCCTCCAGGTATTTGATTCTCGAGGTTTCTCAAAGGCTCATCAGACAGGGGGCGCAGGCCATCATCGCCGGTTGCACAGAAATCCCCCTTGTTTTGAAAGAGGGAGAGATCCCTGTCCCGGTCATCGATCCCATCTCGCTTCTCGCTCAAGCCGCTATTGAAAGGGCCAGGGGGAGAAAGAGATGATCCGAAAGTTTTTCGACAAAATCTACAAGATCGAACTTCCCATCCCCTTTCCCTTGAAGACGATCAATGTCTTCCTGATTGATGAACCACCGAGGACGCTCGTCGATACAGGGATTAAGACCGATGCCTCGTTTGAGATGCTAAAAAAGGAGCTGGGGGGTTTAGGTTTTTCCATTCCATCGATCGAGCGCATTCTGATCACCCACGGCCATATCGATCATTATGGACAGGCCCAAAAGATCGCCTCTCTTTCCGGTGCCCCGATTCATATTCATCCGAAGGAGTATGGAAGAATTCGCTCGATCATCCACTCCTTCGGTTCTCTGAAATCGATTCTCCTGAGAAATGGCGTTCCGGAACCCCTGGTCAACGAGGCCATCCGTTTTATGAAATCCGCCCAGAAGATGGCTGACTCCCTGGATGAGGCATTTTTCTTAGAGGATGGAGATTCCATCCCCTTTGCCTCGATGACATGGAAGACGATTCACTGCCCTGGCCACAGCCCCGGGCTGGTCTGTTTCTACTGGCCGGAAAAGAAGACCCTCTTCACAGGCGACCACCTGTTGAAAGAGATCACCCCCAATCCCGTCTTATATGTCCCGGATAACAAAACTTCCCTCCGTTACCCGGGCCTCAAGGAGTATCTGTCCTCCCTGGAAAAGATTGAGGGGCTGGATGTCGACCTTCTCCTTCCCGGTCACGGAGAAGAGGTTTACGATCCGAAAGGTCTGATCCGGAAGATCTCTGTCCACCATCAAGAACGAATGGATTACGTCCTTTCCTTTCTCTCTCAGGGAGAAAAGACTCCCTATGAAATTGCAATGGATCTTTTCCCGGGCGTCCCTCCCTTTGAGATCTTCCTGGGCATCTCCGAAGCCGTCGGCCACTTAGAGATTTTAAAGGAGGAGGGAAGGGTCAGGGTGAAAGAGAAGGAAGAAAAAGACTACTACTCGTCAGGGAGTTAAGGCGCTTAGTGAATTTATATCGACAAAAGATTGTCGATATCGACCCAACCGTATTATTCCCCCCTTTAGCAAAGGGGGAGGTTAATAAGGATTATTTGATGGCTGCCCCGTAGTCCCGCTGTAAGCGGGCTTCCGGGCCAAGTCCCGGAAGAGGCGTAGGATCTTATTGTAGGGTTTTTCGGATGCTGCCCAATCTCATTCCTCATTACAGTGTCGGACCCTTTATCGGTTTGATCGCCAATGCAGTCATGGCGATTTTATGCCTGGTCACCTTGATCCTCTATCGTCAATACCGTCCTCTAAGAAGCCTCTTTCTTTTCTATCTTCTTTCCACCTTCTTCTTCCTGGGCTGGGTGATCTATGGATTTCAGAAGTCGCCACCATCCATTCTGTTAGGATACCGTATTGATCTTGCCGCATTGGCCCTCCTGCCGGCAAGTTGGGCCTGGTTCAACGCTTCCCTCACCCAAGTTAGACTGAATATGCCATCCCGGGTGATGATCGGAATAAGTTTCCTCCTCGCTTTACTGGCCCTTCTGGGACAGGGCCCCTGGTTTCTGGGACTTCCCCTGGTTCCGCATGAGGTGGTGTCAGGTATCCTGAGGCCTCAGTCCAAGATTCTCAGGCCCCTGATTCATTCATACTCCATTCTCGTCTGCCTGTTCTACTTCCTGGTAACGGTTCAGAAATTATGGCGGATGAGGCCTCAGTGGCCCGTTTATCTCCTTCCTTTCGCCATTGGAATGGCATTCTGGATTCTGGGAGGACTCCACGACGCCCTCCGTTCTGCAGGGATGCCTGTTCCCATCAATGGCCAGATATTATGGTTTACCTCGTTCTGGCTCTCGATCTTTCTGACCATTGCGGTTGTCCTCCATTTCCGATCCCTGGAGTCGGCTATCCATGAGGCACGGGATGTCTTCGAAAAATTCGTCCCTCCGGCTTATCTCCGTCGCATCGCCACTCAAGGCCTTGGATCGATCCGTCCGGGCCAGGCCGATCAGCAGTGGGCAACGATTCTCTGTTGCGATATTCATGGATTCACCGCTTTATCGGAACGCCTCCAACCGGCTCAACTGATCACCCTGGTCAATCAACTCTATGAGCAGATCGCCCATGTGGTTAATGCGAGACAGGGAGTGATCGATAAATTCCTCGGAGATGCGGTCTTATGCATCTTTGAAGGGGGTGATTCCGCCCAGCGGGCAGTAGCCTGTGGAGTGGAGATGCTGGCTGCGGTCAGGGCTTTTAATGCTGAGAACGATTCTCCTGCGGATAAAGCGATTCAGATCGGCATCGGCCTCCATAGCGGACCGGTCATCCTGGGAACGATCGGCTCCTCCGAGCGGATGGATTCCACTGTTCTGGGTCTCACCGTCAACCTCGCCAAACGCCTCGAAGAATTAACGAAGTCCCTGGGCGTTTCGATGCTCATCTCGGATGAGGTCGCCCGCCAATTGCCCGATGGGCATCCTCACAAATTGCGGAGTCTGGGAGAGGTTTCGGTAAAAGGCAGTTCTGTGCCCCTGGTCATTTTTGAAGTCGTGGGTAGGGGCGATTCATGAATCGCCCCTACAGAGAATGGACAATTCAAAAGATGCTGAACTTAAAATATTTCTTGGGGCTGGCTTTGATATCCTTCAGCAACTCCTTTAATTCACCCGCCGCTCCCTTGAACTCATCAAGGGTCTCCTCTAACTCTTTGATCAGCTCCTTCTCTTTCAGCAAAGCTCCTGCCACACCTTCTCCCTGATCGATCCTTTTTAGTATGGAAGAGAGACGGGCTGCCCCCTCATTGAGGTTCTCATACAATTGGGGATCCTCAATCAGCCTCTTCAGGGTGCCGGTCTCATCGTTCAATTTCTTGCTGAACTGATCCATCGATGAAACGGTCGCCAGAGCTTTATCGTAAAGGGAAGGATCCTCCACCAGTTTTTTGAGCGTTCCCTGGCTCTCGTTGACCTTCCTGGTTATTTCTCCTACGGAGTCGCTGGTCTTTTTTGCAAACTCTTCTATGGAGGAAACTGCGGAGACCATTCTCTGATAGAGGGAGGGATCCTCCACAAGCATCTTGAGCGTCCCCCTGGAGTCCTTGATCTCTCCCAGGGTGAGGGATAAGGTCTTGACGCTTCGATTGAGATGATCATAGACGGAGGGGTCGGTGAGAAATTTGGCCAGCGTCCCTTCTCCCTTCTCTATATTCAATAGGAGATTGTCCAGTTTCTGGATGAAATCGCCGATCTTTCCGATGGAGATGCCGGCGGTCTCCATCACATCTGAGATCTCGACGGGAAATGAACCTTTGATCATCTCTCCCCGTTCGATCGGCTCCGCTTTCAAAGAGCCCGTGCTGAGCTCGATATATTTGTCGCCCAGGAGCCCCATGGTCATAATGCTTGCCCGGGCATCCTTCTTAATAAACCCCTGGACATTCTTCTTGAGGGAGATCGTCACCACCGCCCCGAGGGTCCGATCCAGATGGATCTCTCTGACAGAACCCACCTCCGTTCCGAAGATCCAGACAGGCGCCCCTTTTCGCAATCCTCTCACATCCTCAAACTGGACCTTCAGATCGATCTTCGGCGAGAAGACCTTCTCGATCCCTCCTGCAAAAAAGATGGCGACCAGAAGCACCAGAAGGGCAAGGGTGATGATCACACCCACCTTTAACTTCGACCACCTCAACTGTTTTCTCATATCAAACATACTTGTCCTCCATCGATCATCCTTCCATTCATTTTAACTCCAATTTAATTCTCTGAGGAATATCTGAATCTCAGGGATGGTGGAATGGAGCATCTTCTTCTTGTCACCATCGAAGATGATCGTACCGCTCTTTAGAAACATAAACCTTTCTGCCAATTTGAAAGCATCAAAAATCTTATGGGTGACGATGACAAACCCCCTGCCCTGCCGGGAGAGGTCAAGTATCAATTTGCAGATGACATCCGCGCTGACGGGATCGAGACCTGTGGTGGGCTCGTCATAGAGAAACATCTTCGGCTCAAAGGCGGCCACCGATCTCATAATGGCCACCCTTCGATGCATCCCGCCGCTTAACTCCTCGGGCATGTGTCCGATCGCCTCTTCTAACCCTACCCTTCTCAGCAGTTCTCTCACTTTCCGGTCGATCTCCTCCTCGGTCATCCGGGTATATTCTCTAAGAGGGAAGGCCACATTCTCCTTCACACTCAAAGAATCGAAGAGGGCTCCCTCCTGGAAGACCATGCTGAATTTGATCCGGATGTCCCGCAGTTCAGCCTCTGTTTTCTCAGTGATGTCCTCCCCATCGATCAGGATTTTCCCGGAGTCGGGCCTTAAAAGCCCGATGATCAGTTTCAGGATCGTCGTCTTTCCATCTCCGCTTCCGCCGAGGATGGCCACCCTTTCGTCCTCGTGGACGGAGAAACTCAAATCGTTGAGGACGAAACGGTTTCCATAAGAGAAAGAGACCCGGTCGAATTCGATCATACGGTAAATCCCAAAACATAGAGCAGGGTTCTGGTTAATATGAAATCGGCCACGATAATGGCGATAAAGGAGGCAACCACTGCTCTGGTCGTCGTCCGCCTCAGCCCGATTGCGCCGCCTTTTGTGGAGAGCCCCATATAACAACTGATGCAGGCGATCAGATAGCCGAAGATAAAGGGTTTGATCGAGCCTGCCAGCACATTCTCATAGATCAGAATCTCCCGTATCGAGCTCCAGAAAAATGGACCGCTCTGATGGCTCACAAAGACGGCGATATAATAGGCCCCGAAAAGGGAGACACCATCGCCGATGATCGTCAGAACAGGCAGCATGACGAGGGCGCTCAACATCCTCGGAGTAACCAGCTTCTTCACCGGATCGACCCCGAAGACCCGAAAGGTATCGACCTGGTGACCGAGCGCCATCGACCCCAGTTCGGAGGCCATGCCCGAGCCCACCCTTCCTGCAAAGACGAGCGCGGTCAGCACAGGGCCAATCTCTCGAATGATGGAGATGCCTACTACCTTCCCCGTATATATCTTCAGCCCCATCTTTGAGAGCTCTGCCGAGAGCTGGAGGGAGAGAGCCATCCCGATAAAGAGGGAGATGAGAAGGATGATGATGAGGGAACCTGATCCAGCGTAGTCCATCTGCTCAATCAAATCTTTAAAATAGAAGGGTCGCCTCACTATCCCCAACATCCCGTGAAAGGAGAGGAGGTAGAAATCCTGAAGGTCGCTGATCAACTCTTTGATTCTCTTCAGCCCAATCTGCATGGGTAGAATATCCCTTTGGAGATGGATTTCAAGTGTTGAGATGTAGTCTACAAATTTTTTGGGAGAGATTCAACGGATATTTTCCCATGCTTCACCCTCTCCTCTTGAGAGAGGGTGAAGGTGAGGGGAAATTTCAAATAGGTTTGGTCGGGTTTATCTCTACCCCATTAAAAATAATGCCCCGCTCGGTTTCGAGTCGCAACGACTGGAATTTCTAACGGGGTTTACCCCTTCCCAGCCAATCCTTCGTCTTCCAGAGGAGGTTCGAAAGGTCGCAGAGCCTCCTCCCCCAGAAGGGGCTCGATGACTTTCTCGCATCGGGATGGATGAAGCAGAACTGTCTGCATTTCAATTGACTCAGCCTTCTCTCGAACTCCTTCTCATCCTTGATGCCCTCAAAGTAATCAGGAATCCAGTAGCCGAGGGATGAAAAAGCGTTCTCTCGGCCGAAATGGTAATGGTAAAAATCCATAAAATTCCAGAGGGAAGTCTTCACGCCGAATGTCTCCGGATCGAGATGCCACGGAGAACCCGGCTCCATCTCAATCGTAAAGGTGCGAATCCCTTTCACATTGGGATAGCGGTTACGAATCTCCCTTTGAAGCTGAATCGTCTGCTCTATGTCCTCCTCCTTCTCAAAGGGCACGCCCACAGTGAAGAAGAGGTCGCAGAAGACTTCGTGACTTTTTAACTGATCGAGGCATTTCATCAGATCCCCATTTGTATAGGCATGTCCCTTATGAACTCTTCTCAGCTGATCCGATCCGACATCCGGTGAAATGCCGATCAGGGATTTCGGCCCTGGAAAGGTCTCTTTAAAAGATTGGATAAAATGGGTCGTGGGTAATCCGAACGATTCGAAGAAACATTCCATCCGGATCTTCTCCTCACGAATTCGAGAGAAGAGTTTTAGAAAGTATTCGGGCTTCCCGGGATAGGGATCAAAACAGATATGGAAGGTTTCATATCCGTAAGAGAGGGCTTCTCGAATTGACCGGAGGACTTCCTCCGCCCCTCTGAAGGTGACCTCTTTCCGGCCGGTAATCGTCTTCTGAGAAGGGATATTGCCACTGCACCAGGTGCATTGAACAGGGCAACCCCTACCCAAGGTGAGATGGAAAATCGGTGATTTCAGAGAATACATCCAGAAATTCTTCTCTCTGGAGACGCCTTTCACATAGAAGGGTTGCCCGATGTAACGGACATAGGTGGAATAATTTTTTAGCAGAGGGAAATTCGTGAAAGAGAGCCGGTTCAGGTCCTCTTCTGTGGCCACATAGGAGAGGGGATTGATCAGAATCCTTCCCTTTCTTCTCCAGGTAAGATTCGGAATGGAGAAGAGATCCTCTTTTCCCTGAAGGATGGCATGGGCCAGTTCCAGGATGGGAACCTCTGCCTCCCCCCGGATCACTCCATCGACCTCATCAAAATTCCTCATGATCTCCTCATGGAAGAAACTTGCCGTGAACCCTCCCAGGAGAAGATAGACGGAGGGAAAGGCCTCCTTCACCTTTCTGGCTACTTCCAAAATATCGTAACTCTGATGGTGCCAGTGGAGGTCGAGGGCAACGATCTTCGGATTCTTCTTTTTGATGTGGTCGAGAATGGAGAAGCGGGGATCTTCGATCCACTCCACTCCCAGGTGGACAACTTCAGTGGAGATGTCACTGCGCTGGAGGAGGTCGGCCAGACCCAGGAGCCCCATGGGCAGAAAGTTGATCCAGATGAATTGACCGATGGGCCGGTAATAGTTTTGTAACTTGGGGACATGGACAAAGAGGCAGTCTACCTTTTCCATCGAAGGAATTGTAAGATGTTAGACGAATGGATTTCAACTCCAATCGTCTATCGTTTCCCAGAACCTTTAACATACCGGACCTTTTTACAAATCAATGGGGGACACTTCCCTATTTCTAAATACTGTTCGCCTGTTACATTGATCACCGTCCCTCACGGATAGAAAATGAAAATACGGGAAGTGTCCCCCAATAACGGCGTTTGAAAAAAAGATTAAAAGACAAATATTTAATATTTAAGATGTGACCCCCTATTTCAAAA
>DYHU01000062.1 GCA_020724025.1 Syntrophorhabdus sp.
ACCTTTTCTTTCTTGTACCCTTCCCACCTGGTAACGATGTCCTGACCCTTTTACTGAAACTCGTTGACAACTACCGTGATATTTTGTAACATCGCCGGCAAAGGTATCCATAATAGTAAAAACGTGTTAATCTGATATGCTCAAACGACATCCATCAGGCCAGCTTGAAGAAGAAAGCAAGCTCGCTCTTCACCAGTTGGTGAACTCAGCTAACCACCAAGACGTCTCATACTCACGAGATAACTTTGGCATTGATGGTGAAGTAAGGCTCGTTCATGGTGTGGAACACACTGGTAAGGGCTTCAAGTATCAACTCAAAGCCGGTCCGAACTACATCAGCTCGGAGAACCAAGAAGTCGTTCGTTTGAAAGTTGAACGTAAGTACGTCCACCAGTGGCACAAGATGATATCGACGGAATTCTCCTCTGACGTGATGCGGCTTTATGACCAGCCCGACCCGACCGAACGGTACAGCCGGGCGGGCATCGGTCTGGCGGGTCAAATTCGGACGACGGGAGATCCCGACGTTCACCTCGCTGGTTTCGACGCGCCGGTGAACAAGTACCGCACTCTCAAGAAAAGGGGCTGCTCAAGGAATTTCACGTCGGTAAAAATATGCCGAAGACCGTGAAAGCCATGACGAACGAATTGCACTACATGAAGCCAACAGCGGAGAAGTATTTAGACAAACTTTACGACCCGTAGATTTCTATGATATTGGATTTGATTTTCTTTGAGGAAATAAGTAGAATACGACAGTGCCAGAGAAAGAACGTAAGGTATATAAAATGGCAAAAGTAACAAAAAAGGAAGTAACCCGACCCCGCCGCTGAGGTGCAAAAGAAGTTATCAAAGACCTTTTAGAACACGGTGCTATTGAAATCCCCAAAGAGGATTGGGACAAAGAGCCGTACAAAACCTACATGAAGAACATTAAGAAGAATGGAAAGTTCATCTGTGATTAATGATGTTCAGGTATGCGTAAGTTGGACGCAGGAGCGGCGGATCGAGAGCATTTGTTTTAGAAATTTGATACATTAGACACAACGATGATGCAACAAATATATTGATAGGTAATACAATGTCAGAAGTTCTTATAGAAAAAATGAATCACATTGAGCAGTTGTTACTTAGCATCAATGCCAAGATAGACAACTTTATGGGGTTTGAGGAACTATCCGTTGAGGAACGCGAAGAAGTGGAAACGATTCGAGGGGAAATGCGTGAAGGAAAATCTATGAGCTTTGAGGATGTGTTTGGAGAATAGTTTTGTACAAGTTGCTTTTTTCAAAACAAGCGAACGGGTTCATTTAAGCACTTCAATCTGGATACAAAGAAAAGCTCAAAGAAATTTCTTTTAAGTTACGAGAAAATCCGTTTTCATATCCTTATAAAAAGATTCGTGGCGAACAAAACCTTTATCGAATTCGTTTGGGAAGGTATCGGATTTTATTTGAAGTAGATCAAAAAGAAAGAAAAGTATCAATCATAAAAATTGAAGGACGCGGGAGTATCTATAAGTAAGTTATCTCGTATAGGACAACCAATTTTTCAATGAACGACATTTGCAATGGCTAAAGAAAGAAAGACACCCGCAAAAAAAAAGTAAAGCAACCTCATCAATGGGATTTAAAAGAAATGCTCAAGGATTTGCTCGATTCCGGTGCGGTTGAAATCCCCGAAGAGGATTGGGACAAAGAGCCGTACAAAACATACATGAAAAACATTAAGAAGAATGGAAAGTTCATCTGTGATTAATAGTTGGATGATTCGCATTCGCACAGTAAAAGTGTTAGACAACTTCTCCCGAAGGGATGGATTCCCAAGAGTTCGATTAGGATTAGAAGAAACAGGACTGAAGCGACCGTACCTTGCATACAAACATGCAAGAAAGCTTGCTCAGGATTCCATCGAGCAATTCAAAGGACTGCGGGATGATCCGCCGAATCGGGTAGTTGTTCATAAGACGTCAGCGTTTCAAGCGGACGAAGTCAAAGGATTTTCTGAGGTGTTTGAATCCAGCGGGATGCAGTACGATCTTGTCTCAATGAGGAAACCAACTTTTCGAATCATTCGTCAAGGTGACTACCTTGTCGCTCGAGGTACGTATCTTGAGTTGAGCGATAACCTCGCTTACCCTTATACCAAAGGATATATCCCTGAACTCGATACTTACCCGGGGGTTCATATCTCTGCACCCTTTCAAGTGCAAAAAGGGAGAGGCGATAGTTCGATCCGTTCTCTTTGCAGCGAGATTCTTGCTCTCTCGAAGTTGAACTGGAACACCGCCGACTTCTGTTCGGGTTTGCCGATAACGATTGGGTTTGCAAGCAATGTTGGAAAGATTCTAAGAGAGTTTGATGGGACTGAGGGGTACGAGCCGTAGAGTGGGTATAGGTTTTATATGTAACAAATAATGAAGAAAGGAGCTCTTACAATGTGTAGAAAATATTTTCAATTGGCTTTTGTGGTGATGTTGTTGATGGTTGGATGCGCAAAGAAGGAAGAGGAAATTTACATCGGTAAAATACTACCATTGACGTTATAGGTGTGTTGCTGTGAAAGTCTTATTTGTTCAAACTGATTCCCTCAACGAAGTGGTCAACTCGGCGATGCACATCTATAATTTTGAACCTCTGGGCTTATACTACCTCGCTTCAACAATCAAGGGCAACCATGACGTAGACTTAATAGATCTCAATAGCGAATACCAGATCACAGGTTCGAAAACCGATCCGTTCTTCAATCGCACCCTCATGTCCTATCAACCTGACGTTGTTGCTTTCTCAGCTTTAACTTCTGTAAGAACTGGAAGGATCACCCAGTTATCTTCAATCACCAAAGCATTTAACCGACGCATCGTGACCATTGTAGGTGGGGTACACGCGTCCTTGTCACCTTCCGATTTTCGGTCCGATAGCATAGACCTAGTAATCGCCAAAGACAGCATAGTGGGTTTTCCGCTTGCGATCTCTATGATTGAGAAAGGACTCTCCAAGAAGACTATCCAACGGGCTCTGGATTCGCCAACCCCCGCAAACCACAACACTCTTTGCGGGTGGCCGAAGCCTTTCAGAGGATTGGGAAAGAAGTACAAAGCTTGTTATAAGATTGCTGTCGGAAGACCTGGAGAAGAGTGGATCAGGGAAAAAATTAGCTCGGTGAAGACCTCATCTGAATGTCCCTTCCGGTGCAACTTCTGCTGCCTGTGGCAGCTCTATCCAAAGTACGAGAAGAGAAACGTGGCCGATGTCGTTTCGGATATCGAAGACATCGATACCAGATTCGTGTTCCTTGCAGATGATGAATCATTGATCGATGTTAGATATATGAACGATCTCGCTGATTCAATCAGGATATCTCACTGTAATAAGAGGTTTGTGATGTACGCTCGATCTGACACGATCATGAGGAATCCGAGACTCATTGAGAAATGGGCAGCCGCAGGTCTGCGTCAGGCCTGGGTCGGTTTAGAGGGAGCCACGGATGCTCAGCTTCAAAGGTACCATAAGAGAAATACGACCAAGTCTCATGAAAGCGCCATAAAGATCGCTCGTCAGAATCACATTGATGTCCATGCGACCGTGCTGGTTGATACGACTTTCAACAAGAGAGACTTCAAACACGTGTTAACATATACGAAAGACATCCTAGGGCTGACTTCGTGCCACTTTTTTGTTCTGACACCCTTCAAAGGCACAGGATACTACAGTGAGTTGAGGAAATCGCAGCCGCATAAATTCTTAACCCAAGATCCAGATCATTTTTCTATAAGGCAATTAGTGTTGCAACCTGAGCATATGACCATCAGCGAGTTCCATCAGCACTATGCAGATTTGCAGAGGGACTTCAATAGTGACACAATACCATTCTCAGCGCGCGCCAAGTTTGCCAATCAGCAGCTTCAGGAGGAATTTAAGCTGCTTAGAAGTAAGAATGCAGTCTTGTATGAAGCAATCGCCAAATCGCATATTTGTTACACTTGAGCGATGACTATCTCAGTGAGTGTCCCAGAGACAAACAGTCTGGCAAAACAGTAATAACCAAAGGAGCGTCACCATGAAAAACAAGTATTTTACCTTCGTTGTCCTGATCTTCCTGTTCATTGCTGGCTGTGGAAGAAAGGAACCCGTTGTTATCGCTGTTGCCCCGCTGAGCGGAGAAGGAGCTGTGTATGGCAAGCCGCAAGTCGAGGCTGCGCAAATGGCAGTTGATGAGATGAACGCCGCTGGAGGCTTGCTGGGAGAGCAGATCAGACTTATCCCATACGACGACAAAAAGGATGCAAAAGAGGCTGTGAGCATTGCACAACAAGTAGTGACAAACAAAAATGTCGTTGCGGTACTCGGACATCCTAACAGTTCTACGGCGATGGCTGCATCGAAGGTGTATCATCAGCATAAGTACCCCTTCGTTATTTCGTCTGCGACAAATCCTAAGATCACAGAACAGGGATTCGATAATGTTTTTAGATTTGTACCCACTGATGCGATGCAAGGCAAGTCAATAGCCATCTTTGCTAGGAATACTTTGGGCAAGAACAAGCTATGGATAGTATACAGCAATATGGAATATGGCAAAGGCCTTGCAGAGTCAATTCGCGAGAGCTTTGTTGCACTCGGTGGCGAGATAAAATTCTTTGACGCCGTTCAACCCAATGTCACTGATTACAAAACGATCCTGAGCAAGCTCAAGACGCTTAAGCCTGATCTGATTGCCTTCCCTGCGATGCTGCCAGAGGCAGCCAAATTCATACGCCAAATGAAGGAGCTGAAGCTGGAGGCATTTGTTCTATTGGGCGATGGAGCGTTTGACGAACAGCTCGTTACGCTTTCAAACACAAATTGCGCAAATGTGGCGGTGAGTTTCATGGCACCACCTTGGGAAACAATTCCAACCGCACAAAGTTTTGTAACTAAGTTCAAACAAAAATATGGGACTCTACCACCCTTTGCACCCTACGGATACGAAGCCATGAATGTTCTGACGGCAGCTGTACGTAAGGCAAATTCATTCGATCGCGATAAGATTATCTCTGTGTTTAGATCTCCTGAATTCGCCGTCGATGGAATTACAGGCAGAATCACATTTGATGATAAAGGACAAGCCCAAGATAGGCTTTTTTATTTTTACAAATTCAACACGGGGGGTAAACTTGTTTCATATTAGTGGAGGCAATATAGAGGTTCATGTATCGAACTACATTTGGATATCAAGGTGGAACTTTCACTCATGATGAAATCCTTGAAGCTCGCCAAAACGACACACCTCTAACAATGGATTGTGCGTTGCCGGGTCCATGCTTAAATGATTGTACTTATTGTGGATTTTTGTATGTGAACAAGCACAATAAATTGAGGCAAGAAGAAATTCCCCGTGTGTTTCAAGAGTTTGCTGAACTAGGTGGAAAGAGTATAAAGATATTGGGAGAGGGCGAGCCTTTGCTCAGGAAAGACATGCTCCTCATTTTGAGATCGATTCATGAAATGGGTATGATTCCGATTCTTTTCACCTGTGGCGACGTATTGGGTTCGGAAGAATTAGCTCAACAGTTTCATAACCGTTCGTGTGATGAAATTGTAAAGGAATTGTTTGAGACTCATGTGACAGTAATGTTGAAATACGAAAAGAAAAATCAAGATGATACTGTCCAGCGCGAAGGGTATTCTCTCTTGAGGGGAAAAGCGTTGGAGCGGCTCCTATCGCTGGACTTCAATAAAGAGTACCCTTCACGTTCAGGATTTGCAATAGTATTGACGAAGGACAATTATGAGGAAGTTCCCTCTGTATTCGATTTTGCCGTTCAGAATAACATCTATCCACTTGTGTGTCCTCTCATGCCCATCGGCAAAATGAAAGACACTGCACGTCGTATCAATTACTCGCCTTCACCTTGTGAGATAGCCTCTCTGACGAGAAGACTCGTCACGCTTCGTGAGAGTTCGGGTATCCACTTTCCTGCGGCATCTGCATTCCTTGGTGGGCTGCCGTGTGATATTTCTAGAGCAGGGATGTACATGGACGACGTTGGGAATTTGAAGGTTTGTGAAGCGGACGAAACTGTTGGTAATGTTAGAGATTTTTCCCTCAAGGAAGTGTGGCAGACTTGTAGTGCAATCAAAAGCAGAAAATACGGGGAAGCAAGATGGGAAGGTTTATGTTTTCCTAAGATAAATGAAGGGATTATGAAACCGTGAAAAACAAAGCTTCGAAACAACAAGATTCTTGGGAAAGCCTCAAATCCAGATATCTAAATTGGCGAGAAGCCTTGCGAGATGCTTCGAAGGAAGTACAAGACATAGGAACTGGTATTAAGCTTGGAATAGTTCTTGGTATTATAACATTTCTAGTTGGCTTAGTTTATGACCTCCCGCAGCTTTCTGGTGTAGTTAGGCTCGTGATAATTCCTGCCGTTCTGTTAACACTTCTTGGTTTCTATCTTGTAGTTGTGGCATCTTGGACAATTGGCCTGGTTAGACTTAGATGGCTAAAATCAGAGTGGGAACGGACAAAGGAGGAAGCCGCATGCCTTTCAGAAATAAGTGACATAAGAGAGAAACCATTCAACTACGTGCTCGAAAAAATTGATATGCTTTTACAATCAACTAAAGGCAATCATAAAAATTCCTCCAGTAAGATAATCTTTTTGAGTCCCCTTGACGAGAATACTCTTAAGGAGATTGAGTCTATCACTAAACTAGCAAGTACTCACAATATCAAATTCGAGTGGAATATTACAGAAAAAACCGTAGCCGCTCAAAGAACCCCCTTATCAAATGACCTTCGAAAGTTCATACTATCGTCGGGCAATGCATACTTAACTGGGGAACTGCCTGTGTTCGATAAACTGCTCGTTATCCCGGGCCTGATCATAATTGCCTTCATTAAGGATTTTTGGTTTAGTTGGAATTTGGATGGAAGGGCTCTGGCAATAGATGAAATAAAAGAGAAAATCGTTTTAACTCCTTTTTCAGCCAAAATTAGTCAATTCTTTGGCAGAGCCAGAGTCCATAGCGCAATATCATGTTACCTTTCTGAAGTGGTAAACATGGAAGGATTTGTGATCGGCGCTGAACACCCATATCTCTGGATTGAGGAGCCTAAAAAGTTATTTGAAGAATTCACTAAATATCAAGAGGTAGTGAATGAACGATTCGAGGTCGTAAGCGATGAACTGCGATCGTTGTCTGTTTATATTACGTCCAATTTACCACTATTGGATAATTACCGAGCCATAATAAGTGATACTAAAATTCAAGAGTGGTTAACTGAATTGAAAAACGAAGCCAACCAAAGACAAACGTTAGCGAAAGTAAATGATTTGGTAATTCCAGCATTGATTGTTGACAGATACATTTATGTTGTTGGACACATAAGAAACGATAGATGGGAAATTGAAGCATCGTATTTGAATGAGGTCTGCTCTTTCTTAAGAAGAGATTTCTTCTCTAGTTTACCCTATAATTACAGAATATGGATAGTTCTTGGCGATGAAGATAAGTTAAAAGGAATGTATAATGGCTACACGGCAGGCGTCACGGAACTTCCATTTGAAGAGATTGTATCTAACTGGATATGGTTTAAATGTAAAGATAAATTTCATGTATTACAATACGAGAAGGGATTAAAAGTCGAAGATCGTGTAGCCGAAGCACTTGCACCAGTTCTCCGAAAAGACAAATCCGAACTGTCAAAGATATCTGTTTTTATGTTTGCCGATGCAGTGGATCCTGATTCACAACAGGTAATGAAAAAATATCAAAGCCATAAAGAGTTTCTGAAATCCTGTAGGGATACTTACTTAGCGATACCGCTGCAAAATTTCTTAACTAACTATTGTAGTTCGCCTAAGACATGATATTGCAGTCAATGGCAAGTGAATTATTGTTGGAGCGTGTACTGTGTCATTGCTCTTTGTTCTGCCCTCACAGGTGCCTCTCCATCTAAGGATTGCGAATGATTGAACAACTTTTTCTCAATGGTATCATCACAGGCGTCATCTATTCTCTTGTCGCTATCAGTTTTACTCTCATCTACCAAACCACCCGCTTCTTCCCCGCCTTCTACGCCTACGGCGGATTCGGCGGGGCAGGCATTTCACTCACGGTGCTATCTATACTTTTGGTGCTTATGCTTCGACTTCGCTCAGCACAAGTGCTTCGACGGAGTTTACCCCGACAAAAGCCGGGGCTCAGTGCCTATTTCTTTTACATCCAGCTTGGCTTTGAGAGACTTGTAGCATCTCCGCGTGCATGCCTTACCACAATGAAGCTAGTAGTTGGGTTAGAAAACCAGAGCTTGCATAGGGAAATTCCTGACCTGCCATTGCTTTTCAGGTGTGAATGTCATAGATTTTTCCATGAAGTATAATTATAAAAGGAGAACACCATGCTAGTGGATTGGAAAGAGTATATTGTAAGCACACCAGACGTGCTTAAAGGAAAGCCCCGAATCAAAGGGACAAGAATTCCGGTAAGTCTCATTTTAGGATATTTAGCAGCAGGTAAAATCTCAGAGGAAATTATTGAGGAATTTCCTGACCTGACCAGGGAACACATTGCAGCCTGTTTAGATTATGCCCGTCAGTTATCAGAGTTTGAGATTGCTCCTGCATGAGTTTAAGATTCTTTGCTGATCACTGCATTTCCAATTTCATAATCCGGATTCTTCGAGACGCTGGCTATGAGGTTTTCCGATTAAAAGATTATATTCCCCCAGACTCACCAGATTCAGCAGTTCTTTCAAAAGCACAGGTACTCGATTCTGTCCTCTTGTCGTTGAACGGAGATTTTGTCGATATCGTGCTTTATCCTCCGGCAAAGTACAAAGGGATCGTTGCTCTCCAGGTTCGAAATCATCCCGAAGTTATTCCTCAGATTATGGAAAGATTGACAAGTTATTTATCCGCTCATCCCGATATTAATCATTATCATGGAAAATTGCTCATAGTGGAGACCCATCGAATTAGAATACAAGATTGAGCTTACTTTTGGATGTGCTAATTATCTTCAATAAACAACTATGATAGAACAACTTATTCTCAATGGAATCATTGCTGGCAGTATTTACTCACTCGTTGCGGTCGGGTTTGCGCTCATTTATCAGACCACACGATTCTTTCATTTTGCTCACGGAGCCATCTATACGTTTGGTGCCTACTTCGCTTATCTTTCCTACATCCAACTTGGTCTTGAGCAAACCGTCGCCTTTCCGCTTGCCTGTATTGCGACGATGCTGTTAGGGGTCGGGTGTGAGGCGATGGTCTATAAACCCATGCGAAGCCGCAAAGCAACGGACCTCACGCTGCTTATCGCATCACTTGGTCTTTACATCGTATTGCAAAATATGATCTCCATGATTTGGGGAGATGATACAAAAACTATGCGCACGGGAGAGGTGGTAGAGGGGCATGAGATACTTGGAGCGAGGATAACAGATATCCAAATTGCAATCATATTTACAAGCGTAGTTTTGATTACGCTGATTGCGCTGATGTTATCGCAGATGAAGTTTGGCAAGGCGCTGCGGGCGCTGGCGAACGATCCGGAGCTTGCACGGCTCAGTGGAATCAACTCGGATCGCTACATCATGTATGCGTTTGCCATCGGCTCGTTCCTTGCTGCCGTCGCTGCCATCATGATTTCGTTTGATACGGATATGACGCCGACCATGGGTTTTAACGCTCTCGTTATGGGAGTTATTTCTGTCATCGTCGGAGGCATTGGGAGTCTACCTGGTGCTGCGTTAGGCGGGTTGTTTATTGGACTGGCACAAAATCTCGGTGTGTGGCAATTACCATCCAAGTGGCAGGATACCATTGCGTTTGTTATACTCATTTTGTTCTTGCTTTTCAGACCGTATGGGATACTCGGGAAGAAGCCGCAGAAAGCCCAAATATGATTACACAGATTACGCAGATTACACAGATTTAACGCGGATTTGATGCAGATGGAGAAACAAGAAATTTATCCGCACAAAGAGTTAACCGAGAAGATCATAGGGGCGGCGTTTAGAGTTCATAATGAATTAGGAAGTGGATTTGTCGAAAAAGTTTACGAAAACGCTTTAGCAATCGAGTTGAGAAAGATGAGTTTAAAGGTTGAGCAACAAAATCCTGTCATCGTAAACTATAAAGGTGAATCGGCCGGAGAATTTGTGTCCGATTTGATTGTTGAGAATGTCGTACTTGTTGAAACAAAGGCAGTGAAGCTTTTAAGCTCTAAGTTTGAGTCAAAGTTAATTCACTATCTCAAAGCTTCCGGAATTGAAATCGGTCTCTTATTGAATTTTTCCAAAAGTGTGGAAGTGAAAAGAAAAATCTATTCAGTCTCTCAATCCAAGTTTTCATCAAAAAATCATTCATCTACGTCTAATCTGTGAAATCTGCGTAATCATAATAATGAGAAATAGTATCAGAAATACAATCTCACAACTTCTCTCTTCGGAACTTCTGCGAGACTTGGCAGGAGAGCTTTCTTACTCGCGTGGGGAACAGTATTTTGAAGAAGAAAGAGTCTCCAATATTCATCTCAAAGGGGATTCCATCCATGCGAAAGTGCGTGGCTCGCGTCTCTATCGTGTCGAGCTTTGGGAAAAAAACGAGGAACTGAACTATTCGTGCACTTGTCCATTCTATCAAGACAATTTGGCGTTTTGTAAACATTGTGTTGCTGTAGGCTTGGCATTCTTGCAGTCCGAGGAGAAAGGAAATGGCAGCAGAAAGCAGATAAAGGTCAAAGCTCAGAGCGAAATGGCCTTGAAGGATGTTAAAGCGTATATCGAGACGCAGGACAAAGCGTCTCTCATCGCAATGCTTCTCCAGTATGCAGAAGATGATGAGGCACTCAGATCTCGACTTCTGCTGAAAGCGGGCAAAGGAGGTAAAAAAGTTCACCTTCCCACATTCAAGACGGCAATTGACGACGCAGTCGACTGGGGCGACTTTGTCGATTATAAATCAATGTATGAGTACACGCGGGGCATTGAAGACGTGATCAGTTCCTTGCATGAACTTCTGAAGGAGAACCGTGCCGCAGAAGTGGTGGAGCTTTCAGAATATTTTCTTAAGCAACTTGAAGTTCAGATGGGGATGGTAGACGATTCAGATGGATATATGGGCGGTATTTTATCTGATATCCAAGAACTTCATCACGATGCCTGTGCAAAAACGAAACCTGATCCTGAGCAGCTTGCGCGGAAGTTGTTTGAATGGGAGCTTCGCAGCGACTGGGAGGTGTTCTACGGTGCTTCGACACAATATGCGGATGTTTTAGGAAAAGAGGGATTGAAAGTGTATGAAGAGCTTGCAGAAAAGGAATGGGCAAAGATTCCTTCGCTGGGGCCTGGAGATGATAAGAGCTACTTCGCTGGAAATCGATTTCGTATTACGAGCATCATGGAGCGACTTGCCTCGCAGATAGGGGATGTTGAAAAGTTAGTAACTGTCAAAACGAAAGATCTCTCACTTGCTTACTCGTACTTGCAGATCGCCGAGATCTATAAGAAAGCCGGTAATATGGATAAGGCGATAGAGTGGGCTGAGAAAGGAGTAAAGGCATTCCCCAAACGTACCGATTCTCGGCTGCGTGAGTTTCTTGCAAATGAATATCACAAGCGAAAGCAGCATGACGACGCATTGCAGCTTATCTGGGCTGAGTTTGCCGACAGTGCTAGCTTTGAAAAATATAAGCTCCTGAAGATTCATGCAGAGCGAACGGGCGGAGCTGAAGCATGGAAACATTGGAGGGAAAAAGCGCTTCAGTTCATCAGAGATCGAATCGCAGAATTCAAACGAAATGCAAAGAGTAATCAATGGATATGGAATGCAAACGATTATTCGGACTTGGTGCAGATTTTTCTGTGGGAAAAAGATATTGACGCTGCATGGAAAGAAGCTCAGGAAGGAGGATGTCAGGAGTCATTGTGGCTTGAGTTGGCAGCAAAGCGGGAAACAGATTATCCCGAGGATGCCTTAGCAGTGTATCAGTCTTTTGTTGAGCCTCAAGTGAAACAAATGAACAATGAATCCTACCGTGAAGCAACAGCGCTTGTGAAAAAAATTGGTATTCTTTTCAAACGACTTGGAAAAGAAGAAGAGTGGAATAACTACTTGAATACTCTTCGTATGAATCATAAAAAGAAGCGTAATTTCATGGCGTTGTTAGAGAAAGTTCATACTGTGAAATCCGCGTAATCATTATGGAATACTTTATTCACATACTCATTCTGATTTGCATCTACACGATCGTTGGCATATCGTTGAACCTCATTGCTGGTTACGCCGGACTCATCTCCATCGCCCATGCAGCATTTTACGGTATTGGAGCCTACACCGTTGCTCTGCTTTCATTGAATTTTGGTTTGAACTTTCTGATAACTATTCCCATTGCCATCGTTGTGTCAGCATTGTTCAGCTTTCTCATCGGTTTTCCTTCGCTTCGAATTCGAGACGATTTTTTTGTTATTGCTACGTTCGGCTTTCAGGTGATTATCTTTCAGATCATGAACAACTGGATGGAATTGACGCACGGACCTCTGGGGCTACCCGGCATTCCGCAGCCAACACTGTTTGGATATCAAATCTCTTCTCATGTAGATTTCTTAGTTCTTTCCCTTGCGTTCGCACTTCTCGTCTATTTCATTTCACGCCGACTTGTGAGTGCGCCGTTCGGTCTTGTTCTTCGCGGTATTCGAGAAGATGAACTGTTTGCTCAGTCGTTAGGCAAAAATGTGAACTATTACAAGGTCTCGATCTTTGCAATCGGTGCAGGATTAGCTGCTATTGGTGGTGGGCTGTATGCATACTACATCACGTTTATCGATCCAACGAGTTTTACCGTGCCGGAGTCTATCTTCATGCTTTCCATCGTAATCGTTGGTGGTGCGGGGAGACTTGGTGGATCCATCATTGGAGCGATTCTTCTTGTGAGTATACCCGAACTGCTTCGGTTCGTTGGGATGCCCAGTTCAATTGCCGCCAACATGCGGCAGATTCTGTATGGAGGATTGCTCGTGGCATTTATGATGTTTCGTCCCAAAGGCATTTGGGGAGAGTTCAGTTTCACCAAGGAATGATCCATGCTTGAGATCACAAATCTTTCAAAAAGCTTCGATGGCGTGCAGGCGGTACAGGATCTCTCGCTTTCCCTACAGCCGGGAAAAATCACCAGTCTTATCGGACCGAACGGTGCGGGGAAAACCACAGTCTTTAATATTGTTACAGGTTTCTTATTGCTAGACAACGGTGAAGTACAGTATAAAAATACTTTGCTGATTGATCTTTCACCATGGGAAATTGCAAGTCTTGGCATCTCTCGAACGTTCCAAAATCTCCGTCTGTTCAAAAGACTTTCGGTCTTGGAAAATGTTCTTTTAGGCAGGGCAAACAGATCAAGTGAACAGTTCCTTAATGCACTGCTGACTTATTCCGATACATCCTCTGAGCAGAAAGTTCACATTGAAAAAACAAAATCGTTGTTAGAATTTGTGGGGTTGGCGGATCAAGAAAAGGAGCTCGCTGAGAATCTTTCATATGGTCAGCAAAAGCTCCTCACAATTGCCTGCTGCCTTGCCTCCGAGCCGGAATTGCTGCTGCTGGATGAACCAGTGTCTGGTGTTCAACCCGCCATGATCGAGAAAATTCACTCTATCCTGAAAGAGCTCGTAGACAAACGCGGCAAGACGGTGTTTCTGATCGAGCACGACATGGATTTCGTACTGAAGATATCGGACACAATAGTAGTAATGGATGAGGGAAAAAAGATTTTGGAAGGGCTACCATCTGTTATACAGAACAATCCCGAAATTCTTGAGGCATATCTTACATGAAAATTCTTACGGCAAAAATACCGGAAGCAGGCTATGGGAAGAAAATTGTTCTCAGAAATATTTCCTTATCTATTGAAGAAGGTGAGATCGCTGCGTTCATTGGACCCAACGGTGCAGGAAAATCCACATTGTTGAAGGTGCTTTCTGGAATTATTAAAATCTCAAATGGAATTATCTCACTGAATGGACAAACAATGACCAATCAAAATCCGGAAACTATCGTTAGATATGGTCTTTTATCAGTACCACAAGGAAACCGTGTGTTTACAGAGATGACTGTTTTAGAGAATCTGGAAATGGGCGGATATCTCATTAAAAAGAAGAATGAACTCACTCATCATATTGAGTCTGTTTTAGATTTATTTCCAGATCTTAAAGAACGTTTGAGAACGATTGCTGGTAAATTGAGTGGAGGGGAAAAACAACAACTTGCACTCGCACGTGCTTTGATTCTTCAGCCAAAAGTCCTACTCCTTGATGAACCTTCCCTCGGACTATCGACAAAACTTGTTACGAAGGCATTTGAAACCATTAGCGATATCAATAAAAAACTCAAAACGACTATCTTAATTGTCGAACAAAAGGTTCGTGAAGTACTTAAGATTGCTAATCAAGTGTATGGATTGAGAATGGGGGAAATTGTTTTTCAAGGTAAACCCGAAGAATTGCAAGCAGAAGATGAAATGAGAAAAATTTTTTTACTATGAGCAAAATTAATAATGCACGTTATGGGAAAGAGTTTATAATGATGAATTCTTTCGAAGATTATCCCCTTCACATTACTAAACGAACTTATAATCCATTTCTTTTCATTAGTAAACACTTCATCATTTTATTTCTAACCTAATCTGATAAAAAATTCCCAAAATTTACTCCCCGATCCTTTCATATCTAACCAAGAATTCTTTAAAGAATTCTACATACCTTAATAATTCCTCTCGATAAAAAATCCGTTATGATATATCCCAAAAGTTATTTAAAATTACTTAGCATATTTATAATCTAACATTTGCTTTTATAATAAAGGTATGGGTATGGTAAGTCTAACTTAAGCATCATCTTTTTTTAATATTATTATATTCATCAGAACTTTGCAAAGTATTAGCCCAGATTATTGATTTTATTTCCTTATCCCTTAATAGGTTTGATTTAATTTGTATTTATTAATTAATCTAATCATGAATTTGCACACTTGATTTCCTGTATGTTATTTAGTTTATACTTTTTTATTTCATCTTTAGGTTTGAAGTTTCTCGTAGATAAAAAGATTTTCACAATCTTCTCTATTTTTCGGCTTCCAACAAAGAAACATCTCAAGGACGAAAAGACTTAATAATTTTTCTTAACTACTTAAATGGCTAATTAGATTCAACTAACTCATACACCTTCATCACATTATACAGCGTATCTCTCTGTACTGTATTAAAACCGGATTCGTGGATAAGTTGAATTACTTCTTCAGTTGTGGTTTTGCTGACGTAGTTTGCGGCAGCGTGAACGTTTTCTTCGACAAGAGTCCCGCCGAAATCGTCAGCACCAAAATGGA
>DYHU01000387.1 GCA_020724025.1 Syntrophorhabdus sp.
TTTTAGGGAAGGATGGACACACACAAACCCTGTGGGTCTTTAGCACGATAAGAAATGAAGGAGGAGTGCCGTGATCATTAAAACCCCAACCCATTATTTTCTGGTATCCGGAGCTTCAGAAGGTTTCACATCCCTGAATGCTTTTGACGGAGCTCTCCTCCGCGCCGGGATCGGTGATACCAACCTGGTGAAGATGAGCAGTATCGTGCCGCCTCATTGCCAGTTGATTTCTCCTGTTCCTCTTCCTGCGGGTTCACTGGTTCCGACGGCTTATGCATCCATCACCAGCGATGTCCCCGGCGAAATCATCGCTTCTGCCGTGGCGGTTGCTCTTCCAGAAAAACCGGATTATCCGGGCTTGATCATGGAATACTCTGCACGTGGGCCAAAGGCAGAGATTGAGGAGACGGTCCGGCAGATGGCCATTGAGGGAATGAAGTTACGGGGGCGGGTGATCAAAGATCTTAGTTCCATAGCGGTCGAACACAGGGTTCAGAAGGTCGGCGCCACTCTGGCGGCTGTCGTCCTGTGGGAGAGAGAGGAAGTCGAGTAGGGTTATAGACTGGGGTTTACCCAGAAAGTCCTGGGATACCGTGCCGTCATGCCCACCGGATTGAAGTCTCAGAAAGGATTTTACAACGAAACTTTTCATCAAGACACCCTTTCCTTTCTAAACTTCATCGGGAAATAGTTGAAATGAATCTTCCCTTCATAGAACAAACTTTTATTTCTGCCAAGGCTCCTTTGAAGGAAGCAATGGCAGTCATTCTCGGGTGTCCCTACGATGGTTCGGCTTCCTTTCGGCCGGGCGCCCGCTTCGGGCCTTCAGCCATTCGGAGAGCATCGTGGGGAATCGAAACATACAGTCCCTACTTTAATAAGGATCTCGGTCAGTTTTCGATTCACGATATGGGAGACCTTGAATTCCCCCTCGGAGAGAAAAAGATATCTCTCGATCTGATTCGAAAAGCCGTTAGAAAGATCCTCTCCTCGAATAAGTTCCCGATCCTGCTTGGAGGAGACCATCTTATCACCCTTCCAATCGTTGAAGAACTTGTCAAAAAATACCCTGATCTCCATCTCATTCATATTGATGCCCATACGGATTTGAGAGAGGATTACCTCGGCGAGGCCCTCTCCCATAGCACCGTGATGAGGAGGGTAGCCAACCGACTGGGTAAGGGAAGGCTTTTCCAGATCGGTATCCGGTCTGGTACGAAAGAGGAATTTAAACTGGCAAAGGAGATGAAATCAATGGTGTCACCCTTCCCCTCTTCTTTGCGTTCGATGGTGAGGAAGCTCGGAAATCGACCGGTCTATGTCAGCCTTGATCTCGATGTGATCGATCCGGGTCTTCTCCCGGGTGTTGGAACACCGGAGCCCGGCGGTCTTACCTTTCAGGGACTGATCTCCCTTCTCAAAGCGCTCCACCCCCTTCATGTCATTGGATTCGACCTCGTGGAGCTCACCCCAGACTACGATCCGACTCAAATCTCCTCAGTGACAGCCTCGGTCATCATAAGGGAGATGACCTTAGCCTTCTATCCCATGAAATAGTTTATCTTAAAATTTCAATGGTCGATGGTCATTGATCATTGCTCAATGATCATTGTATCTCTTTTAAAGACGTCCCTTTTCTTTCATCAACCGGATCATCAACTCTTTATAGGTTTTGGGAGGAATGACCCTCTTCTCCCTCTCCTTCATCTTCATCGCGTCGGTCGGACAGAAGTTGGCACAGACACCACATCCAATGCAGAACTCCTCATCCACAACGGGGTAATCTCCCTCCATCTTAATCGCCTTGATCTGGCAATGGTCCACGCATACTTCGCATCCATTACAATCTTCCTGTTCCAACCGGGCAATGTAATTGGTAGTGGTTACGGCATGTTTCAGGTGATGTTTGGTGATCCCTTCGAGGAAACCGCAACAGCATCCGCAACAGTTACAGATAAAGGTGGTCTGGTCCTGCACATTATCACCGATATGGACCAATCCCAGATCTTCCGCTCTCTTTAGGACACCCAGGAGTTCATCAACAGAAGCCCTCTTTGCAAATCCCTGTTCCACCAGGAAATCAGAGGCGTTGCCAAGGCTCATGCAGATATCATCGATTGGTGCGGAACAATTCTTCCCGAGGTGCCATGCCTCATGGCGACAATAACATTTCCCCAGACTTCCACGGCCTGCCATTTTGATATGTTCTGCCGCCTCGTCAAAACGGAGGATTTCGCTTTTCACTTTCGGCAGAACAGCCCCGTAGACATAGGCTTTCCCCCTGCTCGTTCCGGGCGAAGCAAATTCCTGTATAAATTCCGGTGTGTTCCGGTACGTGCGCATCAGTTCTGCCAGTCGCTTCATGGGAAGGGATTCATTGGTTCGCATAAAGGTAAATTCAAAAAATCCGGTCAACCCCGGGGAAAGCAGGTATCGAACCTTTCCGTCCTTTACCGAAGAGACGACCAGGCCTTTCTTCAGCATTCCTTTTAAAATACCCTCTAACTCCCCGCTTTCGATCCCTGTCACTTTCTGAATTTCTTCAATGGCCACAAGACCAAAGGGAAATTTAGCTCCCACCTCAGCTTCTTTATCGGCATATAGAATCGATAAAATTTCATAGACCGAGGTATGCTCCGGAAGTCCGACCGGATTCTGGTGAAGCCTTTTCTGTAGTTGTTTCAGAATCTCTTCTTTCCCTGCCAGATGTCCCATGGTAGCCTCCTTTATGACAAGATCCAAACACCAAGCACAAATAATCACCAATTTCCCAATGACCGAAATCCAAGAATTAAAAAGAAGGTTTGGTGATTTGGAAATTGGAAATTTGAATTTATTTGGAACTTGGGATTTGGTGATTGGAATTTGTTTTCAATCAATATCCCTTGTT
>DYHU01000388.1 GCA_020724025.1 Syntrophorhabdus sp.
ATATCCTCTCCATTTGGGTGGGGTTTGGATGGTGGGAGTAAGAGGATATATAGGGCTAAAAAATCAGTCTTTCGGTTAGGGTTTGGAAGCCCGTTTCGTTTTTCGTTTAAGGTGAAAGGGTTAGGGTGAAGTTTAATTAAAAGGCTTAAAGACCTTTGACATAACCCAACAACAAAACCGGCATCCTAACCCTAACCTTTACACCAAGGACTTTTTTTGTTAGTGCTCTAAGCAGGGATGATAAATGGTCGCTCCGCCTATTCTGTCAGCTCTCCATTTGAACCAGCTGGAACTTCTTTTCAACAAACCTCCCTCTTTCATTCGAATTCTTTTCTTTCCCTTCTTCTTCGGATAAGGCCCGTATCGTTCCCAAATACTTTCTTTCATAAGCCTTCACCCCCCTTGTCTACCCCGTTAGAAAATCCCATGTGAGCCATCACGTTGAAAAGTTAAGAACTTTCTAACGAGGCTTACATACCTTTCCAGTTCTTGATCGATTCATTCAGTCCCTGAATCATACCGTAAAAACGTTTAACGGTCAGTTTGTCACTTCTCTCCCGATGGATAGGATAGACTCTTCCGCCTCCTGCGGCCGCCGCCTCGCTGAACTCTTTCAGTCCCCTTTCCTCCTCAGCCTTAATCTTCTCCAGTTCCAGTCCATGTTCCAGTTCCATTTCATGTTCGGTCAGGTGGCCATTGATCCAGGCCCAACTCATTGGGTAGACATCGGGATTCCACACAACAGAATAAAGGTGCCAAACGATAATGGTGAGAGTAGCTAAAATCGCCTCATAGAAATGGATGGCCCGGGCCACATCAAAGGTCCACATCGGAAAGAAAAAAAGCCACTCCTCCTTGAACCAGAGGATGAAACCTGTGACGGTCATGACGATCGTCCCCCAGATCAGCCCTAAATATTCCAACTTCTCCCTGAAATTGAATCGACCCATCTTGATCACTTTGGCGGGCCGGTTGATGAAGAGGTTGTTCTTCAGCGTCTCCCAGAGGTCTTTGGCGTCCTTCCACACGGGGATCATGTCGATCACAATCCTTCTTCCCCTCTCCGTAAAGGCTAAATAGAGAAGGTGGTAACCTCCCAGGGTGAGGGTGGCCACTCCGGAGAGCCGGTGGAGAAACCCCCTGAAGGTCATTCCCAGTGGAACATCCGTGATGGGAGAGGCCCAGAATGCCTCCGGGTATTTCAAGGCGAAACCGGTAATCACCAGAATCGTGAAGTTGATGGCCAGATTGATGTGCTGAATCCGTTCATTCAATGTCATTCTAAGATATTTCTTCGCCATGATTCCCTGCTCCTTACTTTTAAGGCTTTCGCTCAATTGTCTTTCTTAGCCAATCCGTGAAGTTGAAGAAGGTCAATCCTCCGATGACGGCAACAATCAGAATGATGTAGATGATTCTGACCCATCCCACCGCCTTCTCTCCGAAATCCACCCCTTTGATGTCAGCCAGCGTGTGGATTTTCCCCTTGGCAAAATTGATGGAGGCTTTGGGATGACAAACGCCACAAGTCTTCTGGAGATTATCCTTATGGATCATTGATTTGGGATCAGAGGAGGAACGGATTTCATGGACGCCATGGCAACTGGCACAGTTGGCCGAAAAAGTATCGCCGCCCCGGTAAGAGAGGCCATGGAAACTATCGTAATAGGATTTGACGGGTTTCGTTGTGAAACGGTATTCCTTCGTGATCTGTTCAGCCGCATGGCACTGAGGGCAGGTCGTCATGGCAATCTTTCTTTCATGGACCGCCGACTCCGGATCGGATCTCGGTTTGATCCCATGGGTTCCATGGCAGGTCGTACAGGTTGGGTGATTTGGCCTTCCTCTGGAGAGTCCAACCCCATGGACACTATCGGCAAATTGCTTGCTTTCTTCGGAATGGCACGCCCCGCAAGTTTGAATCAGATTGGTCCGAAAAGTGGCTGATTTGGGGTCGGAAAGAGGCTTGATATAATGGGTTCCATGGCATTCCTTGCAGGCAATATGAACTTTTAAACTGTGAACGCTTGTTTTGAATAATTTTTCCGACTTCTCATGGCAGGTCCCGCAATCCACCTTCCGGTCGGCTTCCTTGACCCCCTTTTTCGCATGGGACTCATCAGGGATACGGGTGTGACAGTCCGTGCAGGAAATTTCGCCATGGACTGCCTTCTTGAACCCATCCTCCGAGACGAAAAGGGAAATCTTATTTCCACGGGCGTCTTTTTTCGCCAAACTTTCGTCCCGATGGCAGCTTAAACATTTTGAGTTATCCGCCCAGGCCATTTCTCCCATCATTCCATAAAGAAACAAAAGAGAAAGGATTACCAGGGGATGTATCCAGGTTTTTTTCATTCTCCACATCATGCCGGAACCCTCCTTGGAATGAAAAAGGGTAGAAACCCTTCTTTTAAGTTTTCCCTTTCAATCTTTTCAAAGGCACATTCCACGGCCGACTTGATCTCTTCCAGATCAACCGGTTTCATCGCATGGTAGAATATCCCCGCTCCCCTGAGGCGTTTGACCAGACCGAGAGAAGCCTCTGAAGAGATGATAATGACCTGGATCCTCTCATTCATATTCTTAAAGAGCGGAACCAGGTCAAAAGCCTTCACCCCTTCCATTTCATCATCCAGAAGGACGACATGGATATGTCCTTTTCTCACCTTACGGATCATTTCGCTCACCATCTTTGCCGTCTCCACCTTATAGCCGAGGCCATGCAAAAAAGTGGAAAGCGATCTGACCCAGAAATCATCCTGATAGGCTATGAGGATTGTCTTCGATTTCATCCCTGCCTCTTCCGTCCGGTGAAAAATTCTATCTTTTTAACGGTCATCATTGATGATCTCGTAAAAAGTCTGAAAAGGAGATTTTTGTCATTCCTTCT
>DYHU01000389.1 GCA_020724025.1 Syntrophorhabdus sp.
AGGCAGGAGGCAGGTAAAGAATTAATCCCCTTAAAGAGAAAATGAGAGATAAGCCTGATTAGAGTTTCTATGGAATATCGAAAAGAGAGGATTGATCGGGGAATTAAGGCGAGGACAGAGGATATCTACGCCTTATTCTCCTATCGGGAGATGCTCTATCTCCTCGTGCCACGGGCAATTCCGATTTTAGGGTTATTCGTGTTGACTCTCGTCGCCGGAGTCTACTGGCAGAAGGTATTGATCTCAACCGCTGTCTTCGCCCTGCTTGCTTTAAGCTGGGATCTTTTAACCTCAGTCGGAATGGTCTCGCTGGGGCAGGCCCTCTTTTTCGGAGTCGGGGCTTATATTTCCGGTATATTAAATCATTATTTTAAATTTTCACCTCTATTCACCATCCCCATCGCCACCCTTGGGGGAGGAGTCGTCTGCACTCTTTTGCTCCTTCCTGTTCTGAGATTGCGCGGAATCTATTTCGCCATGGTCACACTGGCCCTCCCCTTGATGTTAGTGAGGATCATCGAGGCCACAAAGATTTTCGGAGGGACAGAGGGATTAAGCAGTCTGAGCGGTCTTCCAACCATCCGATTTGAGTTATATCTGAGCCTGACTGCGGCTCTGGCGGTCCTCTTCTTTTTTCGAAGGTTGATCAACACGGATTATGGTCTGGTGCTCAGAGGCATCCGCGACAACGACCGCTCTGTGATGAGGAGTGGCATCAACATCTACTGGTATAAGGCACAGGCTTTATTTATGGCCAGTGCGGTCGGAGCCTTTGCCGGCGCTTTGATGACTCACGTCTATATGTTTGTGGGAATGCCTGTTTTTGAAATGGACTATTCCATTCTGCCCATTGCCTCGGCCGTAGTGGGCGGGATGGGAACATTTGCGGGGTCGATGCTGGGCGCTTTTATCCTGGTTCCACTTTCCGAGGCGCTCCGTGGGGTGGGGGGATTGAGAATCGTCTTTTACGGCCTTTTCTTAGTCATCTTCACGGTTGCCCTGCCGGAAGGCATCTTCCACTATTTCCAGAGAAAATATCACCAGTTTGAACGATGGGTGAAGGTTGAGAAATGAAAGAGGAGGCTCCTTTTCTTAAAGTTGCCAACCTGACCAAACAGTTCGGAGGGGTGAAGGCTGTTGATACGGTCAGTTTTGATCTGAAAAAAGGCCAAATCCTTGGAGTCATCGGTCCCAATGGTTCCGGAAAGACAACCCTGGTCAACCTGATCACAGGATTTGTCAAACCCGATGCGGGTAAAGTTTTTTATCAGGGAAAGGATATCACAGGGCTGATGCCCCATAGGATAGCCGATCTTGGAATTGCAAGGGCCTTTCAGATGGTAAAGCCTTTTTATCAGCTCCCTGCCTTTAAAAACCTCATCATTCCACTTTTCTCACCCCGGGTGAAGAGACTGACCGGCGGAAAATACGGCGACCGGGACGCCATTGCCATCGACCTTCTGGAGGAGGTAGGGTTTGAGCGAGATTCCTTCGTGCCCTTCAAAATGGCAAGTGTGCTTCCCCATGGCTATCTGAAGAGAATGGAATTAGCTCTCTGCCTGGCTTTAAGGCCGGAATTGATCATTCTCGATGAACTCTTCTCCGGCCTCAGCATGGCAGAGGTGGCGAGTATGCTTCCGATCATTGAAAAACTGATGTCCGAAAATTTGACGATCATCATGATCGAACACCGGCTCAGAGAGCTTTTCAGGATTTCGAACCGGGTGATCGTCCTCAATTATGGCAAGAAGATTGCCGAAGGTCCTCCCAAAGAAGTGATGGAGAGCGAGGAAGTGAAGAAGGCCTATTTAGGCTCAGAGACGGAGTAATCCCCAATCTCCCTCTCCCCCTTGGAGAATGTGTCGTCATTGCAAACAAAGGGGGAGAGGCAGTCAGGTTCCAAAGCTTTAGAATGCGGATCTTTGAGATGATGGAAAATCGTCCCTTGTATAAAATCGAATATTTTCATAACCTTGGCATGCCTCATTCCGAACGGCTAAAGGTTACCGCTCTAAATCTTTTCCACCCGACCGCCTCTCCCCCTTTTCGAAAAGTCAGTTTTTTCATATTACAACACAGTCTCCTTGAGGGAGAGGGCCGGGGTGAGGGGAATGGAATTTGAAATGTTAGAAGTTAAGAACCTATTAGTCTTTTATGAGAACGCCCTGGCGATCAATGACCTGAGTCTTAAGGTGGACCGGGGGCAGATGGTGGGGGTGATCGGATCGAACAGCGCCGGTAAGACCACGCTGATGAACACCATTTCAGGGCTCATCATTGATATGAAGATCAAGGAGGAGAGAAGGGGCGGGGAGAGGATCACCGTCATGGGTGATGTCATCTTTAACGGAGAAATGATTACCCATATGGAACCCTATGATCGAGCCAAGAAGGGAATCGCCCTCTGCAGGGAGCGACATCCCATCTTTCCCGAAAGCGATGTCCTGGAGAACCTGAAGATTGCAGGATTCTTAATCAAGAGGTCTGAGTTGAAGGAGCGGATCGATTTTGTCTTTGATCTCTTTCCTGCACTGATTGACCTGAAAAGCCGGCGTGCCGGTTTCTTAAGCGGCGGAGAACAGCAGATGTTAGCCATTGGCATGGCCTTGATCATTAAGCCCATCTTGCTGCTGCTGGATGAGCCGTTGCTGGGATTGAGCCCTGCGATTCAGGCGAAACTGGTTCAGGCCATCAAGAACATTCAGAAGGAGATGGGGATCACGACGGTCATCAGCGAACAATTTGCCCGGCCCATCCTTCCACTGATCGATTACGGATATATCATTGAAAACGGGATGCTCACACTCACGGGGTCGGGAAAAGAATTGATGGATAACCCTGAAGTTCGGGCCGCTTACTTCGGAGTATGAA
>DYHU01000390.1 GCA_020724025.1 Syntrophorhabdus sp.
GAGGGGGAGGGAGGGGGTGGGGGGTCAACAGACTTCCCGGAGCTGGGCGATGATCTGTTCGGTCTTAAAGTGTCTCAGAGTAATGGCGCTTGAGGGGCAGGTGGCATTGCAGGCGCCACATCCCTTGCAGAGCACTTCATTGACCGTCATCACCTTCCGGTAGGAATCCATTTTCAGGGCCCGGTATTCACAAACCTGCTCGCAGAGACCGCATCCCGCGCACATGAGCGCATCCACAAAGGCTGTGATCGGTTCGATTCTCACCCTTCCCGCAAACAGGGGAATCGTTGCCCTCGAAGCTGTTCCATGGGCCTGCGAGATCGTATCACAGATGTCTTTGGGACCCTGGCAGGTTCCAGCGAGGAAGATTCCGTCGGTGGCCGTATCCAGAGGTCTCATTTTCGGATGGGCCTCAAGATAGAAACGGTCTGTTGAGAGAGAGAGTTTGAGAAGACTCCTCAACCGGTCCGCATCTCTCCTCTGTGTGAGGCCTGTTGCGAGAACGACGAGATCGGCCTCCTCTTCGTAAGGCTCTCCAAGGAGTTCGTCATCCGCCTTGATAATCAATTTCCCTTTCTTTTGATAGATCTCGGAGGGAACTCCCTTACGGTAGAAGATGCCTTTTTTCTGAACCGCTTCATAGAACTGCTCATATCCTTTGCCAAAGGCCCTGACGTCGATGTAACAGATCGTCACACGTGCCTCCGGGATTCGATCCTTGACGAGGTGGGCCTGCTTTGCCGTGAACATACAGCAGATCCTGGAACAATATTCGTTATTCACCGTCTTATCCCTTGAGCCAACACACTGGATGAAGACGATGTTTTTAGGCTCTTTTCCGTTGACCAGGAGTTTTCCCTGGGTGGGGCCGTCCGGAGAGATCAGCCTTTCGAACTCAAGGCCGGTGATCACATTTTCATAAAGGCCGTATCCCAATTCCGGTTTCAGTTTGGGATCGAAGGGGTCATAACCCGTGGCCACGATGATGGTCCCCACCTTGGCCTCGAATTCCATTCCCACCTCTTCAAACCGGACTGCACCCTCGGGACAGACCTCCCGGCATTTACCGCACTCCCCCTTCTGGAGATAGAGGCAATTTGTTGAATCGATCGTATAACAGTGGGGGACGGCATGAGGGAAGGGAAGATAGATCGCAGGCCGTTGGTTGAGTCCCATATTAAATTCATTCGGGACCCTGATTGGGCAGACCTCTTCGCATTTTTTACAGCAGGTGCACTTGTCCGGATCGACATGCCGGGGGTTGTGTCTGATCCTCACCTTAAAATTGCCAACAAAACCTTCCACTCCTTCAACCTCGCTCTGAGTGAGGAGATGAATCAGCGGATGATTTCTTATCTCTTTTAGTTTTGGGAGGAGGGTGACGGAGGTCTCCTCGAGGTTTGGAAAGGTTCGATCGAGTTGGGCCAGGTGTCCTCCGGGAGAGGGAGATTTTTCCACCAGGTAGACCTCAAAACCGGAATTGGCAATGTCGAGGCTTGCCTGAATTCCTGCGATTCCTCCGCCAATGACCAGGACTGCGGGAGTGACTCCAACCTCATTCTCCTCCAGCGGCTCATGGAGAGAGACCTTTGCCACAGCCGAGGCGATCAGGTCCATGGCCTTCTTCGTCCCCTCTTCTTTGTCCGGATGAACCCAGCTGCACTGTTCCCGAATGTTTGCCATCTCGAAGAAGTAAGGATTGAGGCCTGCAGAGCGGCAGGCATTTCGATAGGTGGGCTCATGCATTCTTGGGGAGCAGGCTGCCACCACCACGCGGTCAATTCCCGAGTTTCTAATATCGTTCTTAATCAGGTCCTGACCGGGATCAGAGCACATATACTGATAGTTCCGGGCAATGGCGACATGGGGGAGGGTCCGGGCAAAGGCCGTCACCTTCTCGATATCGACCGTGGCCGCAATATTGATTCCACAATGACAGATATAGACGCCGATCTTCATCAGTTCACCGCATGGCGCAGAGCGCATGGCGCATAGCGCAAAATATTAATGCAAACCATTATTCAACTCGGAACTCTGTAGGGGCAATTCATGAATTGCCCCTACTCCGAACTCCGAACTTTTGTTTTTCTTCCTTTCGCCAAAATGGCGCAGGCTAAAGCGGCGGCGCCGCTGGCCTGGGCTACGGTATCCGGAATATCCTTTGGTCCCTGACAGCATCCTGCCAGAAAGACCCCCTCCGCTGAGGTCAAGATAGGATCGAGCCCGGGAGCCTCTGCATAGAACCGGTCTGAAGAGCTTTCCATGCCGAGCATCTTTTTCATGAAATCGTCCTCCTTCCGGGGGATCAGCCCCGAAGCTAAGACGACCAGATCAGCCTCCAGTTCAAAGGGCTCTCCCAGGAGAGTATCTTCGCCCCTCACCACCAGTTTCCCGTTTCTTCGATAGACTTCAGAAGGGTTTGCCCTCCGGTAGATGATTTCCTCTTTTTGAACCCTTTCGTAAAATTCTTCGAATCCCTTTCCAAAAGCCCTCACATCCATATAGAGAACGGTGATATGGGCATCCCGGACCTTATCCCTTACAAGATGGGCCTGTTTGGCGGTGTACATGCAACAAACCCTGGAGCAGTATTCGTTTCCAACGCTCTTATCCCTTGAGCCCACACAGTGGATGAAGACGATCTGTTTCGGTTTCTTTCCCCCGATCAGGATTTCTCCCTTCGTGGGACCGGAGGCGGAGCAGAGCCTTTCCATCTCAATCCCGTGAAGAACATTCGGATAGACTCCATAACCGAACTCGGGTTTTAACTTCGGATCAAAAGGATCGAATCCTGTTGCCAGGATGATGGCTCCCACATGGAGCTCGACCATCTCTTCCTTCATCCCATAGACGACGGCTTTGGGCTGGCA
>DYHU01000391.1 GCA_020724025.1 Syntrophorhabdus sp.
TTAACTTTCTTTTTCCTTCTCTTTCTTGGCCTGGGCAATGACCTTCTCCGCTAACTGGGCGGGCACTTCCTCGTAATGGGAAAACTCCATGGTGAAGGTTCCTCTTCCGCCTGTCTTCGAGTTGAGGTCCGGAGCATATTTGAGCATTTCTGACATGGGGACATTGGCCTGGATCGCCTGACAATTCCCTTTGGCATCGACCTTCAAAACCCTTCCCCTCCGGCTGTTCAGATCGCCGATCACGTCGCCGATATGCTCATCCGGGGCGGTCACCTCGACCTTCATGACCGGCTCGAGCAATACGGGGTTGGCTTCCTGTATCCCTTTTTTGAAGCACATGATCGCCGCAAGTTTAAATGCCATTTCAGAAGAATCGACCTCATGGGACTTTCCATCGTAAAACCGAACTTTTACATCAACCACAGGAAAGCCTCCGAGGATACCGCTCTGCATGGCCTCGGCAATCCCCTTCTCCACCGCAGGGACAAAGTTTCTCGGCACATTCATCCCTGCAAGTCCATTTTCAAATTCGAAGCCTCCGCCCCGGGGAAGAGAAGAGATATCAAAATGGACCTCTGCGAACTGTCCCCTGCCGCCCGTTTGCTTCTTGTGGCGATAGATGACTCCCTGTTTCGATCCGCGGATCGTCTCCTTATAGGGAACCTTCGGAGTGCTCAGGCTCACCTCCACCCCGAACTTCCTCTTCAACTTCTCAATCACCACCTCCACATGGGTCTGCCCCACTCCGGAAAGAAGAATCTCTCCGGTCTGTTCATCCCGGCCCACCATGATGGTCGGATCTTCCTCATGAATACGTGCGAGGGAGGCGGCGATCTTCTCCTCATCTCCTTTCGATTTGGGTGTGAGCGCATAGGAGATCATGGGCAGGGGCAGTTTGGTCTCCTCGAACACAACGGAGTTTTTCTCATCGCTGAAGGTATCGCCGGTGGTGGTCTCCTTCAATTTGGCCACGGCGACGATGTCCCCCACACCGGCAAACCCCACGGGTTTCTGCTTCTTCCCTCCCAGCAAGAAGATCTGGCCGATCCGCTCCTTCACATCCCTTTTCGAATTGTAAACGGTTGAATCGGCATTGAGGCTCCCCGAATAAACCCGGAAGAGGCTTAACTTTCCTGCAAAGGGGTCGGCGATCGTTTTAAAGATGAAAGCGGAGAGAGGGCCATCCTCCTTCGGTTCCCTCGAAACCACCTCTCCTGTCTTCGCATTCTTTCCCTGAACCGCTCCTCTCTCCTGAGGCGAAGGGAAACAGCGGATCATCAGGTTGAGAAGGGGCTGGGCTCCTATATTCCGTGTGGAGGAGCCGCAGACAGCCGGCACCAGCCTTCTCTCCATCGTCCCCTTCCGGAGGCACTGAAGGATCTCCTCTGTCGAGATCTCCGCGGACTCCAGATACTTCTCCATCAGTTGATCGTCCATTTCCACTACTGCCTCAATCATCTTCTCGCGGAGTCGCTTAACCTCTTCTTTCAACTCTGAAGGAACCTCTTTCAATTCGAACTGCCCGCTTCCGTCCTCCCGGTAGAGATAGGCTTTCTCCTCAATCAGATCGATCACTCCCTTGAAATTCTTTTCCCCTCCGATGGGGAACTGAACAGGAACAGCGCACGGGGAGGGAAAGCGCTTCTTCACATCCTCCACCACCTTGAGGAAATCGGCCCGCTCCGTATCCATCTTGCTCACATAGAGAATCCGGGGAACCTGAAACTCATTCGCATATCCCCATACCGTCTCGGTCTGGACCTTCACCTCGGAATTTCCCCCGACAACGATAACCGCTCCATCCACCACCCTCATCGAGGCCTTTGCCTCTGCGATGAAGTTGGCATATCCGGGCGTATCGATCAGATAAAACCGGTGTTTATCCCATTCGAAATGGGCAAGGGAGGCGCTGATGCTGATCTTCCGATTGATCTCTTCCGGTTCAAAATCCATCAAAGAGGAACCATCATCCACCCGTCCCAGGCGTGTATTCTCCCCTGTATTGAAGAGAATGGCTTCAACCAGGGAGGTCTTTCCCTCTCCGCCATGGCCGAAGGTTCCGATGTTCCGGATGTGGTTCGGTTCAAATCGTTTCATCTTCTCTCCTTTCTTCTATCCTCCGAATAAGAATGGAAACAGTGAAGCTCCCCGCCCACAAGGGCTGGGCTTCACGCCTGCGTGCCGAAACGCCGCACTGCGGCGTGCAGGCACGGATAGCCGAGGCTTTCCAGCCTTGGCGAAAATGCTGGCGGGACAAGAATGTCCCGCCTATCGAAATTTGACTCGCTGCATTCATCCCCGCTCACAGGGTGGTCCATTCTGCAGCATTTTCGTAATATTAACTACATTATTTCCCAAATAAAATCAACCCTCGCCCGTGCAGTTTCACACCCGGTGGAAAAGACCATTTCACACCTGTTTCCGGCCTCTAAACATTGACACACCGAGGAGATTCTCTTAGAATTTCGCGACGGAGGATAGACCATGAAAAGCAATGTATTTTTCTCTGACCTGAGGGTGGAATCGAAAAAGACGCTCTTCGATAAGCTCGATATCCTTCTCGATCGGACCGATCTGAAAGGAAAGATCAAGGAGAAGGACCTGGTTGCGATCAAGCTTCACTTCGGAGAGAAAGGCAATACCGCCTATGTGCGGCCCATCTTTTTGCGAAAGATCGTGGACCGGGTGAAGGAATATAAAGGAAAACCCTTCCTGACCGATACGAATACCCTCTATATTGGAACCCGAAGCGAGGCTGTCTCGCATCTCACCACTGCTTATGGACACGGTTTCACCGAATCGGCGGTCAACGCCCCTGTCCTCATTGCCGATGGCCTGAGAGGCAATAGTGCGGTCAAAGT
>DYHU01000392.1 GCA_020724025.1 Syntrophorhabdus sp.
CCTGCCTATCAGGTGGAGGTCTTTGAGGCCTCGGATGGGAGAGCGCTTCTCTCTTCGTATGTGGGGCAGTTGATTCAGGCAATGGCAGAGTTTTCAGCCTCAACAGGAATGAACTGGACGCAGTTGATTGAGAACAAGCGAACGGATGTCGAGACGATACTGGCCCAATACTGGCAACCACAATAATGACAAATGGGAAATAAGAAATGGGAAGTAAGAAATGAGAAGTAAGAAATGATGGTCTCGTAAAAAGTCTGAAAAGGATATTTTCTGTCATTCCTGCCCCGTAACAAAGTACGGGGTAAACTCCAGCAGGAATCCAGGGTTTCCTGTGAAAACAGGAACCCAGATGTTTTATGGTTCCCTGCTTTCGCAGGGACGGCGTCTGGATTCCCGTTCCCCGATTAATGCCTTCGAGGACAAGTTTCACGGGAATGACGACTTTTTACAAATTCATCAGAAATGGGAAGTAAGAAAAACCTACTCTACTTTAAAGGCTTAAATTTGTTCGGAAATATTGTTACCTGTATAAAAAATGTTCACTTTTGAAGATCCGGTTGTGGATTAAAAGACGCTTTTTTACGGATTTTTAAAATAAAATTCGGTAGTTATGTGGAAGATGATAAATGTGGTATAAAAATTGCTTCATATTTCTCTTGACAAAGAAGAGATAAGAGGCTAATTTTAAAGTAATATTTCCTTTGTTCAATCCGGAGTGAATGTAAATTGATTTTAAAGTGAGGAGGTCGATATGAAAAGGCTGATGGGTTTCCATCTTATCATTGTACTCGTGGTCTCCCTCTGCTTTGCCTTATCCATTATGGCTCAGGAGAAGAAAGAGACAGAAGGAGTTTATACCATCAAGAAAGGGGACACGCTCTGGGACATATCGACAAAGTTTTTGAAAGATCCATTCCTCTGGCCTAAGTTGTGGCAGAGGAATCCCTACATCACCAATCCACACTGGATCTATCCAGGAAATCCCGTTCGCCTCTCTCCCATTGAGGAGGCAAAGAAGGTAGAACCCCCAAAGGTTGTTGAAGAGAAACCCAGAGAGGTAAAAGAAGTTAAAGAGGTAAAACCAGAGGTAGTGGAAGTGAAGAAGGTGGAGCCTCCTCCGGTCGTGGAGAAGAAGTTAGTGGTGATTGAGGCGAAGAAACCGGTTGAGGAGAAGAGGGTTATTCCGGAGCTTCGTTCCGCCGGGTTTATCGCCGGTTTTGATTATAAAGGGATCGGCATCATCGTTGATAACAAGGAGGGAAAGAACCTGATGGCGGAAGGCGATGTCCTCTATCTGGCCTTTAAGACGGCGGAACCCATTTTGATTGGAAATAAGTATACCGTTTTTAAGGCCTCGGATATCATCCGGGATCCTGTGACGGATAAGAAGATAGGCAGAAAGTATAACATCGCCGGGAATATCGAGATCATCGATCAATTCGGGAATTTTTATACGGCAAAAGTGCTCGAAGCCTTTGAGGCGATTCATAAGGGCGATATGATCCAGCCTTACTCAAAGGAGAAGATGGAGATCGGACAGAAGAAGAGATAAACGATAAGCAAAATTTCCATTAGAGTCCAAAGCTTTGGAGGTCGTTGATCGCCTCCAAGGCTTTTTTTGTCATCCGATTCCCCTTCCATAAAGCGAACCCATTTTTTTCATAGGTTTCATTATGGCCGAAGATCTTTTTTACTGGTTGGCCTTAAATTTCGTTCCGGGGGTCGGCAGTATTTCCATCAAGAGACTCCTCGATCGGTTTGAGACTCCCGAAGCCGTCTTTCGAGCCTCAATGAAGGAATTGCTGGAGGTTGAAGGCCTCGGAGTGAAGGTGGCCAGCGAAATTAGAAAGGGGCCGCCTGAACAGGCGGTGAAGAAGGAGTTGTCTTTGTTGGAGAAATCGGGAGGGAGGATGATTACCGTCAAGGATGAGGCCTATCCTCTCCGCCTCCGGGATATCTATGATCCGCCCGCCCTGCTCTATCTGAAGGGAGAGTTGAAAAAGGAGGACGAATTAGCCGTTTCGATTGTGGGGAGTAGAAAGACCACTCCCTACGGAAGGTGGATCACAGAGAAGATCAGCCAGGACCTTGTCCGCCACGGCGTGACCATTGTGAGCGGAATGGCAAGAGGGGTCGATTCGGTGGCCCACTGGGGGGCGATTTCAGGAGGAGGGAGAACACTCGCTGTCCTGGGTTGCGGAGTGGATGTGGTCTATCCTCCTGAGAATCGAAACCTCTTTGCTAAGATCATTGAACAGGGCGCTGTCCTTTCGGAATTTCCAATGGGCTCTCCTCCAGAGGGAGGACATTTCCCGAAGCGCAACCGGATCATCAGCGGACTCTCCATCGGCGTGGTTGTCGTCCAGGCCAGCTCGGATAGCGGGTCGTTGATCACGGCCAACTATGCTCTGGAGCAGGGCAGGGAGGTTTTTGCCATCCCAGGAAATGTCGGGGCAGATGGAAGCCGGGGAACGAACCGGTTGATCAAAGACGGGGCAAAGCTGGTCGAGTCGAGCGAAGATATTCTCGAGGAGATACTGCCCCAGTGGAGAAGAGAGAATGAGAGGATTGAAGAGGTCAAGCCTCGAGGGCCGGAATTGAGCAAAGAAGAAAGGGTTCTTTATGAGATGTTGGGGGAGACTCCTCTCCATATCGATGTGATGATTCGAGAGAGCCAATTCGAGCCTGGAAAAGTGTCGAGCCTTCTTTTAAACTTGGAGTTAAAAGGGGTAATCTCTCAATGGCCCGGAAAGTGCTTCAGCAAGAAGATGTGAACCCCGTTAGAAATTCCAGTCGTTGCGACTCAAAACCGAGCGGTCCATTATTTCTAACGGGGTGAAAAGTGAAGAAGGATGAGTTAT
>DYHU01000393.1 GCA_020724025.1 Syntrophorhabdus sp.
AATACTCTGGATTAAGTTCTGGGTTTTTCTCTACGGACCGATCGGCGGGAGGGGATGAAATTTAAGTTCTTTTACGGTGAGATTGCCTTTTGTCCCTCACATAGCGCTCCATATCTTTGTTGGTTCTTAATTCAGGGTGATTTCGGTCAGTCCATGCCCCATGCGTCTCTTCAAGGATTTTTATAAATCTTTCTTTTTCCAGTTTCTCTCGGGTGGCTTCAGCAATAAAAAGACTTCTCTTCCTCTTACCAGCAATTTTGTCCACCTCATCCAGTATCTCAGCGGGGATGACAAGGTGAGCTTTCGATTTCATAAGGTCCACCTCCTATGTAAACCCCGTTAGAAATTCCAGTCGTTGCGACTCGAAACCGAGCGGGGCATTAAACCCCGCCGGAATTATTCTGGAATGTAATCCCGCCACAGGCGGGACTGCAGCCGCCGGCCCATAGGGCCTCTGGCCCGGAGGGAGCAGCGGGGCATCATTTCTAACGGGGTAAATAAATAGTTCCATATAAAGTATACAAATTTGTGGCACTTTCTCAAGCGGAAAGATGATTTGACAGATGATCAAGGATTGTGATATTTAGGAATAAAAATTGATCTGTGTTCAGGTGGCTTGAAGCCCTAAAAGGGAACCCCGTGAGAATCGGGGACGGCCACGCCGCTGTAATCGGGGACGAAACCTGCCATTAACCACTGTCCCGCCCTTAAGGCGGGATGGGAAGGGGCAGAGAGTAGGATGATCCGTAAGCCAGAAAACCTGCCTGAATGCACTTCACGCTTAGGTCTTCGGTGGAAGGCTGTGAAGGGTGCTAAAAAACCCGGTCTTTCTTCTGAAGATCGGGTTTTTTATTGCTCCGGCTTAGATATGAATGGAACCTGGAACCTTAAACTCTTTTTATCCATTTCACTGGGACTCCACCTACTTGTCCTCTCCATTTTTTCTATCCTGTTGCCAGACTTTAAGATTACTAAACTTCCATCTCTAAACATTGAGGTCTCTCTTCTCCCTCTGGTAAGGGAAGAGAAGGAGCCATTAAGAGAAGTGGAAGTTCGGAGTTTGGTAGGGAACGGTTTTAAACCGTTCCCTACAGGAGTTCGGAGCGAAGAAAAGGAGCCCTTAAAAATAACGGAGAAGAGGGGGACGGAGATAAAGACCGAATCACCTATCAAGAAGTTTGAGGAGAAGAAGGTTCCTCAGGTTGAGAAAGTGGAGGTCACTTTCCCCCAAAAGGAACAGGAACCCAAATCTGTAGCCACCCCGCCTGTTCAGAGCGAAGCGAGAGTCGTTTCCGTCAGCGAACCCAACCCATCTCCATTAGGAAGTGAGAAAAGGGAAATGGGGAGCAAGAGGGAAGAAAAAGTCGTTATTGCATCACTTGGAAATCCTGTCCCTCAAATCAGTCCCTCTGAAAAGTCCCGGGTGGCGATGAAGAGCCCCTCTATCTCTGAAAGTGAAATCGTCTTTGCTCAACCCCGGTATGCCGAAAACCCCAAACCCTTCTATCCTCAGGAGGCGAGAAAAAAAGGATACGAAGGAGAGGTCATTTTGAGGGTAGAGGTGCTTTCAAATGGTAGGGTGGGAGAGATCGAAGTGAAGCGTTCTTCGGGTCACGAGGTTCTGGACCGTTCTGCCATTACAACCGTCAAACAGTGGAAGTTTATTCCTGCGAAGAAGGGCGAAACCCCGGTTTCCGTTTGGGTGAATATCCCCGTCACTTTTCAACTTCGATGAAAATTTTAAAATATCTAAAAATAGTCCCCTCCCCTCGGTTACGAGTCGAAGCGACTGGCGGGAGGGGATTAAGGGGAGGGGGACCTGAATGGGGACACCCTCACCCCAACCCTCTCCCATCAAGGGAGAGGGGAAAAGAAGTTTTCTCCGATTCACGAAGAGCAAGGGCGCTTTTTTTGATTCTTTTTGCGATCCTTCCTCTCGCTATATCGGTTTCCTATGCTGCCCCATTAAAGCTCAAAGATGAGGTGGGAAGGGAAGTGACGTTTCCTTTCCCTCCGAAGCGGATTGTCTCCTTAGCCCCCAACATCACCGAAATCCTCTTCAGCCTCGGCCTTGATGAGGAGGTGGTGGGTGTCTCCATCCATTGCAACTACCCTGAGAAGGTGAAGAGCAGGGTCAGGGTCGGAAGCTATATCAGCATTGACTTCGAGAGGGTCATCTTTCTCAGGCCCGACCTGGTCATTGCGACAGGGGCCGGAAATCCAAGGGAGATGGTGGAGCGTCTGGAAAGATTGGGATTTCCAACTTTTGCGATCTTTCCAAAAAGATTTGATGATGTCCTCCAGAGCGTTCATCACCTCGGTCAGGTAGTGGCGCGGGAGAAAGAGGCTTCTTCGATCATCCGGTCGATGAAGAGGCGGAAAGAGAGGATCATCGAACGGACAAAGGGTCTTCCCCGTCCGAAAGTCTTTTTGCAGATCGGGGAATCGCCCATCGTGACGGTCGGGAAAGGAAGCTTTGGTGACGATCTCATCCGTCTGGCAGGCGGAGAGAATGTTGCAGGAAATGATAGAGAGATGTATCCTCGATTGGGGATGGAGGAGATTTTAAAGAGATCGCCGGAGGTGATCCTCATCAGCTCCATGAACCCGAAAGGGGATTATGAAAGGGTTTTTCGTGAATGGGAGCGCTGGAAGATGATCCTCGCTGTAAAACATGGTAGAATTCACCTCATCAATTCAGACCTGATCGATCGCCCCTCGCCCAGAATCATCGATGGACTGGAGGAGATGGCCAGATTGATCCATCCGGGGCGGTTTGAGAAGTAATGCCCCTCACCCCCTCCCTCTCCCCATGGGAGACTGTGTCGTAATGAGGGAAATGCAATGTTTGTCATTCT
>DYHU01000394.1 GCA_020724025.1 Syntrophorhabdus sp.
ACATCATCCAAGACGACCCCGAATCCTCCCTTTAATCTTTTCTCCAGACGGCGGATGGGGAAGGGTTTGAGAATATCGAAAAACCGAAAGAGCAAAAGACCAATAATAATAGAGTGAATCGTCTTGGGCACCCAGAGCATGGTGATGAAGAATCCCATCATTTCATCGATGACGATCCTCCGGTCGTCCGTCTTGCCAAAATATTGTTGTGCCTGTGCCGAAATCCAGCACGAGAGGAAGAAAAAGGTAAGGAGCGTCAGTTCATAAAGAGGAGGGGATATTTCAGAGAGGAAGAAATAGATGGGAACGGCCAGAAGAGTCCCAAGCGTTCCCGGAGCGATTGGGGAGTGGCCTACTCCGAAACCAGTAGCAAGCATCAAGATGAAATGCTTCATCTCCCCATCACCTTATCCCCCTATCTCCCTATGACTTAGAGTCTGACCGTGACTCCTTTTTCTTTCAGGTATGATTTGACTTGAGCGATCGTATATTCCCGGTAGTGGAAGATAGAGGCGGCAAGGACAGCGCTGGCCTTGCCCGAGATGAGTCCTTCGTAAAGATGATCCAGTGTCCCCACGCCTCCTGAGGCGATGACCGGAATATCCACGCTTTCCGAAATGGTCCGGGTCAATCCGATGTCGTATCCATCCTTAGTTCCATCCCGATCCATACTCGTCAGCAGGATCTCCCCTGCCCCCATCTCCTCCATCTCCTTCGCCCAGGGGACTGCATCGATCCCTGTTGGGACCCTTCCTCCGTGCGTATAAACCTCCCAGCCCTGGCCTCTTTTCTTGGCATCGATGGCGATGACAATGCACTGGCTGCCGAAACGCATGGACGCCCTCTTCACAAAAGAGGGATCCTTTACGGCAGCGGTATTGATCGAAACTTTATCCGCACCGGCTTTCAGGAGTTTCCGGATATCTTCAAGATTTCTCACCCCGCCCCCAACCGTGAGGGGAATAAAAATCTCCTCGGCCGTCCGTCGAACGATATCGATGAGGATATCCCTCTTCTCATGAGAGGCGGTGATATCGAGAAAGGCGATCTCATCAGCGCCCTGCTCATCATAGACCTTTGCATTCTCAACAGGATCGCCTGCATCCTTCAGGTCTATGAACTGGGTTCCTTTGACCACCCTTCCATCCTTCACATCGAGACAGGGAATGATCCTCTTGGCTAGCATTTCTTATGTCCGCCTCAATTGCGCTACATATTCCAAATGAACCGTTACTGGCGTTAGGATAGCAAATTCCAAATCCCAAATTCCAAATCCCAAACAAATTCCAATTTTCAAACCCAAATGACCAAAACGATTTTTTTTAGAATTTGGAATTTCGTTCATTGGAGCTTATTTGTAATTTGGTGCTTGGGATTTGGTGCTTCCCAAGGGGGATTTTGTAATTCGGATGGCTTCTTCTAAATCGACGCTTCCCGTATAGAGGGCTCTGCCCACAATCACTCCGACAACGCCATCCGGTTCTAACTCCAAAAGATGCTCGATGTCTTCCTTTTTCGAGACTCCTCCTGAAGCAATGACCGGGATGGAAGTGGATCGGGCAAAAATATTGGTCGCCTCCCAATTCAATCCTGTTCCCATCCCGTCCCTCTCGATATCCGTAAAGATGATGGCTGAAAGGCCGATCCCTTCAAACTGCCTTGCCAGTTCAATGGCCTCCATGGAGGCAACCTCTTTCCAGCCCTCCACCGCCACCTTTCCTCCTTTGGCGTCGATGCCGAGGATCACCTTTCCGGGAAATTGCCGGCAGGCCTCTGTGAGCAGGCCGCGATTCCTGAGGGCCGCTGTCCCGAGGATGACCCATCCTGCGCCGGAATGGATGTAATCCTCGATCGTTGCCAGATTCCGGATCCCTCCGCCTATCTCAACGGGGATATGGACGGAGCGCATCATCTCCTCGATCAGAGACCTGTGGAAAGGCTTTCCCGTCACCGCACCATTGAGATCGACCACATGAAGCCTTTCCGCTCCCTTTGACTCCCAATGCTTTGCCATTTCAATGGGATTCTCGGAATAGACCGTCTCCTGATCCATTCTTCCCTGGGAGAGCCTCACGCATTTTCCATCTTTCAGGTCAATGGCAGGGATGATGATCATCACAAAACCCTCATTTAACATTGCAAAATGAAAAATGTTAATGTTAATTTGAATTTTGCAATGCTAATTTTGAAATGATTACTCTTGAAGCTCTGTTGCTCCGGGCAGCCTTCTCAATGCCTCATCCAATCCCACGCTCGCCAATTCCTCTGCGGTCAGCCAGTGGGCCTTTCTCCTGAAGAAGGACCCGATCTTAAAGAGATTCTCGCTCAGTGGCCTCTGGGTCTCATCCATCTTCCCTCTCCAGACCTCCGCCCCGTCCTTCAACCGAATGAGATGAAGGTCGAATCCGACAGAGGCAGGGCGTTCCACACCCATGGAAGACCCGATCCTTTCCTCAAAACGGAAGACGAATCCAATGGAGACGAAATCACTGCCCAACTCCTTGCCCAATTCAATGGAGGAGGACCTGGGTCTCTCTTCAAATTTTCTTTTCTCCCATTTGGAAAGGGCCTCTTCCGCTTTTTCCAAGGGAAGGATTTTAAAAATCCCTTTGGTTTCTATCTTGGGGTAGAGAAGCCGCGTCAGCGTGTTCTGAGCGCCGGGCAGAATCTCCCCCTTCTGAAAAACCGTTCTGCAAACCGGACAGACCGTTTCCCGTTCAATGAAGAAGGGAAGAATCGCCAATTTGGGTTTCTCTTCGGCAGTAACTTCGGGAATCCAAAAAATCATTAAGCCCAATAACAGGATGATCAACCCATGGCCAGAAAGGTTTTTTTTCATCTCTCCACCTCTT
>DYHU01000395.1 GCA_020724025.1 Syntrophorhabdus sp.
AGGCTGTTTGATTCCATTCCCTTATTGTATTGAGGAGGTTATCAGACACCTTCTTAAGCCCCGGCCAATCCAGATCGTTCTTCTTTGAGAAATCGTCTTGATAGCAGTGCTGGCAACGAAGATTGCAAAGGTTGGTGACGTGCCATTGGATATGGAAAGTTTGTCTCATTTTCATTCTTTTATAACTTTGATAAGGGGAAAATCCTTCACCTTGTTGTACAAAAAATCTTAAAACTAAAACCAAAGGGTTTCAAATTTTATTTAGATTGAATAAACGGGGCTTGATAAACGATTTTAATTAAGTTATTATGTGAACAAATGTTCATACGAAAGGATGAAGATGGTTGTGCGGAGCAAAAAGGACACCTGTGAGGTTTTTTGCATTAACCAAAAGAAGGTTGACGCCGTCCGAAAGGTGATGCAGACCGACGGGGTCGTTAAGAAACTGGCTCAGACATTTAAGGTTCTCGGGGACCCCACGCGGACACAGATTCTCTATGCCCTTGCTCAGGATGAACTGTGTGTCTGTGATCTGGCCTTCTTATTGGAGAAGACCCAATCTGCCATTTCCCATCAACTTCGTGTCTTGCGTAATCTCGACTTAGTTAAATATCGGAAAGAAGGAAAGATTGCTTATTACTCCCTTAATGATGTTCACATCCGGAATCTTTTCGCCGAGGGTCTTAAACATGTAAATAATTCCTAATTTTTTTTCGGTTTATTTATATGAATGATTGTTCATTTGTTTATATGAAAGGAGAACAATCGTGGAAGTCAAACCAAAAGAGAACGAGATATTGCAAATCAAAGTCCTTGGTGTGGACTGACCGAACTGTGCTTCAAGCCTCCAGGAGGAGGTGAAAAAGGTTGAAGGCGTGGAGTCCGCAGAGTATAACATTGCAACCTCCCAGTTAAAGGTTGTGGGAAGAGGGCAGAAAATGAATCGCCAGGCAATCGTTCAGGTTGTAGAAAAAATCGGACATAAAGTGGAGGAGGAAGATAAGACAAAGGCGGCGGTCCTTCATATTGAGGGAATGGACTGTGAGGATGAAACAACTCTTATAGAAAAAAAGATGAAGAGCCTTAAAGGGCTGGAGTCGTTCCAGGTGGATCTGATGTCTCAGACCCTTCGTGTCCGGTATGATCCTGGTCTGCTTTCGGTTCAGGAAATCATTAAGTCCATCGCAGAGACCGGGATGAAGGCGAGGCTGGAGAGAGAGAAAGTAAAAGGAAAAGTCTGGTTGAAAGATTTGAGAATCCTTTCTCTTATTGCCTGTGGAGTATTGACGGTCGTGGCATTTACTCTGGAAAGACTGGGTATTGGATTGGTAAGCACAATCCTCTATGCCATCGCGGTAAGTGCTGGAGGATACTATCCCGCTCGCATGGGCCTCGCAGCCCTCAGAACACTTACACTGAATATTCGGACGCTCATGGTTTCGGGCGCCATTGGTGCGATTGTTTTGGGTCTATGGGAAGAGGCGGCTATTCTAGTATTCATTTACTCTCTCGGAGATGTACTTGAAGCCTACGCAGTGGACCGTGCACGAGGAGCCTTAAGGGCTCTCATGGAATTGATGCCCAAGGAGGCTATGGTCAGGCGAAACGGGGAAGAAATTACTCTTCCTGTGGAAGAGGTTCGATTGGGTGAGACCATCATCATCAGACCCGGGGAAAGGATTCCACTCGATGGCCATGTGGTTTCAGGTTCTTCGGCTGTGGACGAGGCTCCTATCACCGGTGAACCGATACCAGTAGTTAAAGAGAAAGGGGCGGAGGTCTTTGCCGGGACTGTGAACCAGCGGGGAGTGTTGGAAGTAGAGGTTACCAAACTCTCCCAGGACACAACACTTGCTCGCATCATCCATTCTGTTGAGGAGGCCCAGGCCAAAAAGTCGAGTTTCCAACGTTTTGGAGAAAAATTTGGTAAAATCTATACCCCTGCCATGTTTGCTCTTGCTTTGGGAGTGATGCTGATTCCCGTTTGGTTTTTTGGAGGAGTCTGGTCCCAATGGTTCTACAGGGGCTTGGTTGTTCTGGTCGTCTCCTGCTCCTGTGGAATCGCCCTCTCCATTCCGGTTGCCGTTGTTGCAGCCATTGGAAATGCAGCCCGCAATGGCATCCTCTTCAAGGGTGGTGTCCATTTGGAGGGAGCGGCAACCATTGAAGCTATTGCCTTCGATAAGACCGGCACCCTCACTATTGGCAGACCACAGGTGACAGATGTGATTCCGTTTGGAGATCATGGTCGTAATGAGATTCTCAGATTGGCTGCATCCCTCGAATCCCGGTCCGAACATCCTCTGGGTGAAGCCATCGTAAGAAAGGCCCGTGAAGAGGAGATCATGTTTAACCCGGCTGAGGAATTTGAAGCATTGGTCGGTCTCGGAGCAAAGGGAAAAGTGAATGGAGAGAGGTTTTTTATCGGCGGAATGAGACTATTTCTTGAGAGAAATATACCAGTCGGATCGGTTGAGTCTTTGATTTCTTCTCTTGAAGAACAAGGGAAGACAACGATTCTTCTTGGGGATGAGAAAAAAATCCTTGGGGTGATTGCCATCGCAGATCGACTCCGATCCGAGACGAAAGAAGCGATTCAGAGGTTGAAGAAGATTGGAATTGGACAGATCGTTATGCTCACTGGCGATAATGAGGGAACAGCCAGGGCAATCGCCCGAGAGGCAGGCGTAGATCGATACTTTGCCCGGTTTCTTCCGGACGACAAGGTTAAAAAGATAAAGGAGCTGAGGCGCGAGGACGGTCGAATTGCCATGGTAGGCGATGGCATCAACGATGCACCAGCCATGGCCGTATCGGATCTGGGAAT
>DYHU01000396.1 GCA_020724025.1 Syntrophorhabdus sp.
TTACGAATCCCCTGCCAGAAATCTTCTATGATTCTGTTATGTTCTTCCCATTTTTGCGTGCCAAACCTTCTGATATATTCGTCTTTTAATGTCCCATACATCGATCCCATCTCAACTCCTGTATGGATGATGGGGACGTATTTCAGTCGTCTCATCTCAAGGCTTTCCAGACCGGATAGATCTCAAGGCCGCTTCAAAGTCGTCACAGGTTATGACCAATTCCTTAGACCGGGCATTGACCACATTTTTCTTCCCTTCGATAAACTTACGGATGGCATTCATCGAAGCCCTCTGGCAGAGCCATTGAATGTCTGACCCCACCAGGCCATCCGTCCTCCTGGCCAATGTCCGCAAGTCCACATCTTTATGAAGGGGTTTATTCCTGGTATGAATTTTAAATATCGAAAGCCTTGTCTCTTCATCCGGTGCAAGAAGTTCAAATAAAATATCAAACCTGCCGCTTCTAAGAAGTGCCGGGTCAACTAAATCCAATCGGTTGGTAGCGGCTAAGACGACCACTCCTTTTAATTCCTCTATCCCATCCATCTCTGTTAGAAATTGGCCGATCACCCTTTCTGTCACATGAGCATCTGTGCTGCTCTCGCTTCTTTTAGGAACCAGGCTGTCTATCTCGTCAAAGAATAATATGGTGGGTGACGCTTGTTTTGCCTTTTTAAAAACCTCCCGGATACCCCTTTCACTCTCTCCAACATACTTTGATATCAGGCTCGGCCCTTTTACTGAGATGAAATTAACCCCACTCTCATTAGCGACTGCCTTTGCTAATAAGGTCTTTCCTGTACCCGGGGCCCCATATAGAAGAATTCCTTTAGGAGAATGGGTATTTACTTTTTTGAAGAGATCAGAATGTTTTAGAGGCCATTCTATTGCTTCCTTTAATTCTTCTTTTACATGGTCAAGACCCCCTACATCCTCCCATTTCACATCAGGGACCTCTATAAAGAACTCCCGTATCGCAGAGGGTTCCACCTCCTTCATGGCCTCTAAGAAATGATCCATCGTTACTTGAAGCCCCATGAGCGTCTCATAAGGAATATCCGCCAGCTCAAAATCGATTTTTGGAAGGATCTTTCTTAAAGCCGACATCGCAGCCTCTCTGGCTAAGGCCTCGATGTCTGCCCCAACAAATCCATGGGTAATATCCGCCAACTTTTCGAGATTTACCCCGTTAGAAATTCCATTTCTAACGGGGCGAGCATCTTCAGACAAAGGCATTCCCCTTGTATGGATCTGAAGTATCTGAAGTCTTCCATTTCTGTCAGGTATGGGGATGGATATCTCTCTATCAAAGCGGCCGGGGCGTCTCAATGCAGGGTCGATCGTATTAGGGATATTGGTTGCGGCGATCACGATAATATTGCCCCTTGATTTCAATCCATCCATGAGGGCCAGGAGCTGAGCCACGACCCTCCGTTCGACCTGCTTTTCGCCACCCATCTCCTCTCTTTTAGGTGCGATTGCATCGATCTCATCAATAAAGATGATCGCTGGCGCATGTTTTTGTGCCTCTTCAAATATACTCCTCAAACGGGCTTCACTTTCTCCATAGAATTTACCCATGATTTCAGGGCCGCTGATGTCGGTAAAATAGGCCTCTGTTTCGTTTGCCACAGCTCGGGCGATCAAGGTCTTCCCGCAACCCGGAGGGCCATATAAAAATACACCTTTCGGTGCATCAATCCCCAACCTTTCAAACACCTCCGGATATTTGAGGGGCAATTCGATCATCTCCCGAATCCTCTGTATCTGAGGCTGTAGTCCTCCTATATCCTCATAGGAAATCCGTGTCCCTTTTGTCTCCGGCTGTCCCTTGATCTCCATTCTGATCAAGGTGGTCGGTCCAATGGCAACGATTCCTTCAGGGATCGTATCCAACACTTTAAAGTCACAAGATCGCGCACCGAAGAGACTGGCTCTCACCTTATCTCCGACGATGAGGGGAAGCCCTTCCATCAATGAGCCGATATACTTGGTATCTTTTTCCTTTTGAAATGAGCTCATTAAAGTCAGAGGAGATAAAGTAATCTTGCTTGCAGGTTTATGCGACACTTTTTGAACTCTTACCTTTTCATCCAATCCGATCTGGGCGTTTTCTCTCGAAATCCCATCGATCTGGACCACTCCTTTCCCCCTGTCTTCCAAAAATAAAGGCATTGCTTTAACCGGGGTTTTTCTCTTTCCTTCAATCACTACAATTTCACCCACCTCGACCCCCACGCTTTTCATATCTTCAGGGTCTATTCTCGCGATGGCCCTGCCCACATCCTTGGGTAAGGCTTCTTTTACTTTTAGGGTTAAGGTTGTGCTATCTACTTTATTATTCATCTGAAAATACCTTTTCCTCGTTGTCATTCCTGCGAAGGCAGGAATCTATACTTTTGTCAAGTGATGTCATTCCGCACTTGATGCGGAATCCATTTCCTTTGAATAGTTCCCTGCTTTCGCAGGGACGACGTCTGGATTCCCGCTGGAGTTTACTCCTGGATTCCCGTTTTCACGGGAATGACAAAAGGGGCGGGAATGACAGTTTTTCATCCTCCTTTGTGCCGATTTGTCGGCATGATCGTTTCATTCTAAAATACTCCTTCAAATAACATACTCCCGAAGTTTTTCAGTATATTTATCCCTTTTACCTCGTGAGGCTGAAGGGGAAAAACTGTTATTTTTAAATCTCCAAATTTATCTCTGATCTCTCTGATATATTTATCCTGACCTTCTCTCCTCTGCTGACAAAAACGGCAGTTGACCTGCTCCGGGATAACATGATTGATTACCATCTGTTTTACCTTCATC
>DYHU01000397.1 GCA_020724025.1 Syntrophorhabdus sp.
CCGGAAACTCTCCTTCGGCAAACTCCCGCGCCGCCAGACGGATCTGTTTTTGTCGATTCGTCAGTTCAAAATCCATTCCTTCTCCTTTAATTTAAGGAAACCTCTAATAATTCCATATTTGTCACTCCCGAGAAGGCGGGAGTCCAGTAATTTCAAAAACTTATGGATTCCTGCTTCCGCAGAAATGACATTTTTAGAGGTAGTCTTAAATCATTAAACCTTTTAGCATAATTTTTTTGAAAGTTTTTACATAGGCCTTGCCATCAATCTTCTCTCGATTCATCGACCATTGGAGCAACACCCCATCGTGGAATGCGATGATGGTGAGGGCGGCCAGTTCCGCATCGATCTCCTTTTTGAAAACCTTTTCTTTTTTCCCTTGGAGAATGAGGCCTGAAAGGAAGTTTTGATATTTCTTATAAATTCTTCGAATCTCGGGTTCGATGGGATGATGAGCGCCGACAAGCTCTCCCGAAAGGGTAGTAAACGAAACGCAAAGTTCTCTATTGTAATAAGAGAACACGGCATTATAATTAAAATACTTTTCAATTTTATCAACTGTATTCCTTTTGACTTTTTCCACGGCTTGAATCAAGCCGTCTAAAAAGCGTTTTTCAAACTCCTCGATAATCCTTTGAAGGAGAGCCTCCTTGCTTTCAAAATGCCAGTAGAGGGCTCCTTTGGTTAACCCGGCTGCTTGAGTAATGTTGTCAATCGAGGTTCCATGGTAGCCCTTCTCCAGAAAGATTCTCATCGCCTGATGAAGAATCCGGTTTGCTGTCTCTCTCGATGGGGTCGTCTTGGTCGTTTTGAGTTTTTTCATCATTTCCATACTAAATGATTAGTATGTATTGGGTGCTTTGTATCCTAAGCATTTTAAAAAATTTTGTCAAGAAAAAAGTTGCAGCGGAGGAGGGTCATCCATTATATTAAGAAAAAAGGTTGGAAACGGGAGGAAGGCAATGATCATTAAGCAATACGAAGTCGGAAATTTTTCGGTGTTCTGTTATCTGATCGGAGATGAAGAGACAAAGGAAGGTCTCTTCATCGACCCTTCGGATGATGCGGATTATCTCCTGAAAGAGGCAAAAGCAAATGGATTGGATAAGATCAAATATATCGTCAACACCCATTGCCATGTGGACCATATCATGGGCAATGCGGAGATGAAGAAAAAAACCGGGGCCAAGATCATCATCCATGAAGAGGAAGCCGCTTACCTCACCCGCACCCCTCCCGATCTGCTCATGATGTTCAGCGCCACTCCCTCTCCTCCAGCCGACATTCTGGTCAAAGAGGGCGATCTGATCAAGGTGGGCAAGGTCGGATTCAAGGTGCTCCACACGCCTGGCCACTCTCCGGGCGGGATGTCTCTCTATATGGATGGGATGGTTTTTACGGGTGACACCCTCTTCGTGGGTTCGGTAGGCAGGACCGACTTCCCTGGGAGTTCCTGGGATGTGATGGAAGCCTCCATCCAGGAGAAACTCTATACACTGCCCGGCGACACGGTTGTCTTTCCCGGTCACAACTACGGTTCCACTCCCACCTCAACGATCCAATACGAGAAGCGGCATAACCCCTTTGTCCGGGGGTGAAGGCTTAATCCCTTTTAGAGATCACCCTCTCTCAGGACTTTAAGGATGAAGATTTCTGTTTCCCGGGGCAGGGTCTCCTTGTTGATGGTCAAAAGGTTTGTATTGAGCGATCGAACCCTGTGGGGGCCGTCGGTGAACCTCTCTAAAACGTTCATCTGATACCAGTAGTGCATGGGAATAACGATGTTTGGTTTTAACTGTTCTACGATCCTTTTGGCCCCCTCTGGTCCAGCCGTATAGATCCCCCCGATGACCTGAAGAAGGATATCCACATGCCCTATCAGATTGAGTTGATCCTCATTGAAAGGCTCGCTCACATCACCCGAGTGGAGGATACAGAGGCCGTCCATCTCGAAGACAAAGGCAGAACCCTTGAAACTGGCGCCATATCCCGGAGCCGTCCTTTGATGAATGGGTACATTATAAATGAGGACATCCCGGAAGGTCGTATTGATCTGATCCCAGTCCGCTCCTCCTTCCTTGAGCCCCCTGAGGACAACCGGATTCCCTTTGGCGAGCCCAACATTGTTATGATTCCCATGTTCCCTTCCCACGGTCACCACATGGGGCCATACCTCTGGCATGGGAAAGCCCATGGGGCCAAAAGGGTCGGTGATGATCTTCGTCCCTTCGCTCGATGTGATCTGGAAGAAGGAATGGCCAAACCATTTAATTTCAATCGTACCCGAGAATGCAGCCGGCCTTAAAAAATAAACCCCTCCGGCGATATTGGGATTTCGACAGGCCGCCTGGCTTTCTCCTAAAGAAAGAGATAGCGCAACCGTAAGACACAATATGACCAACAGAAGTAAATCTCTCCTCATCTTCAACCTCCCAAACTTATCATGAAAATATAGGTTCTTCCGGTATTTCTGTAAATCTGATTTTGTCTTTCCCTACATTCTTCCATTCTTAAATCTCTCTCCCCCATTACTTTTAGGGAACCTCTAATAATTCCAAATTTGTCACTCCCGCGAAGGCGGGAGTCCAGTAATTTCAATCCCGCTAAAGGCGGGACTGGATTCCTGCTTCCGCAGGAATGACAAACTTAAAAATTAATAATGATATCGACCTGTTAACAACATTCAACTTAACCCTTGTGTCCAGCGCCCCCACTTATGGTAAGGATCAGTAATTTAAGGGGGGATGTAGGGAAGGAGTATTCATCCCCTTAAATAAGGGGAGGTTAGGTGGGGTTATGAGTTATATCAGC
>DYHU01000398.1 GCA_020724025.1 Syntrophorhabdus sp.
CCTCTGGCCCGGAGGGAATCCAGGGTTTCCTGTGAAAACAGGAACCCAGATGTTTTATGGTTCCCTGCTCCCTGTTTTCACAGGGACAAGTTTCGCAGAGCTTGCCCCGCACTTAATGCGGGGGACGGCGTCTGGATTCCCGTTCCCCGATTGATACCTTCGAGGACAAGTTTCACGGGAATGATAACTTTTTACGAATTTATCAAATATGGACTTTTATGGACTCTAAATCTTAATCCTCATGAGGTCTTCTCCGAGAATGATCTCCCCCTGAAAGACCTGTTTGCACTGGTTTAAAATGTCATATTGGTCACAGATGGGGTAGAGGTGGGTGAGGAGAAGTCTTTTACAGCGGGATTCTCTGGCGATCCTTCCTGCCAGAGACGGAGTAAGATGGCCATCCACCTTTTTTTCGTCGGGGAAGGAACATTCGAGAACGAGGAGATCTGTCTCAGAGGCGAGGTTTACAATATTTTGACAGTAGTCCGTATCACCGGAGATGACGATCGACTTTCCATCTCTCCATTCGATTCGATAACCCACGCTCTCCGGAAGATGAGCCATGGGTTCTGAGAGAATCTTCATCTCACCAAAGAGAAGAGGTTTTGAAGAGATTTCCTTGATCATTAAAGGGTAGGTCTGGGGTTCGATCCAGGAACCATAGAGGTTCCTCATCTTATCGAAATGGTGTCTGAATCCAGGTCCTCCTGCGCAGATCATCTCCTTTTCGCGCGGTAGATCTCCATATTTGCATGCAAAGAGGATCGGGACGAGATCCGCAGTATGGTCGGGGTGAATATGGGTATAGAGGAGTAGGTCAATATCCCGGTAAGTGATCCCCACCTTTAGCATTCTTCTTAAGATTCCGGGACCGCTGTCGATCAGGATATGTCGATTCTCCGAAGAGAGGAGTAAACCCGGAGAGGCTCTTCTCAAAGAGGGGATACCTGTTCCGGAGCCCAGTATGATCAATTCCGCCATGTTTACCTCGAGGGATAGGGTCGTTTTTAACCTAACATAAATCGGACAAATTTCAAATCCGATTAATATTTGACCCATTCGGCGGCGCCAAGCCCCGCCTTTGAAGGCGGGGTGAAGAAGCACCGCTCAGGGTCAACCCTGAGCAAGTCCCAGCATTTATACTGGGGAGTCGAAGGGTTGACTGGATTGACAGAGACTCTAAATCAATATAAATTTTAAACAATCTTTCGTGACGGAGCTTCACCTCCCGTTTATACGGGACAGGCTCGAACAATGAAAATTACCAAGTATTATCCTCCCCCTTGATGGGGGAGGATTGAGGTGGGGGTGGACATTTTGCTTTCCCCCTCACCCCCACCCTCTCCCCTGCCTTAGCCGAAGCGGCTTCGCGCAGGCAGGCACCAGGGGAGAGGGAGATGATTCTGGGTATGGTATAAGGAAGCGCCATGGACGACCTGATCGAAATCGATGGATCTTACGGAGAGGGAGGAGGGCAGATCTTAAGAACGGGTCTTGCTTACTCCGCCATCCTGAATAGGCCGATTAAAATTGACCGTATCCGAGCGGGCCGGAAGAATCCCGGGCTCCAGCCCCAGCACCTGAAAAGCATCGAGGCGCTGGCAAAGATTACACAAGCCAGGACAGATGGGGTTAAAATCGGTTCGGATACGATTACCTTTATCCCCGAAAAGATTGTTCCGGGTCACTATGGATTCGACATAGGGACAGCAGGCTCAGTGACCCTTCTCCTTCAGGCGGTTCTTCTTCCCCTCTCGCTTTCTCAATCAAGCTCCCGCTTAATCCTGACAGGGGGGACGCATGTAGAGTGGAGTCCTCCCTATCACTATTTATCCGAAGTCCTTTTTCCAACTATTGCTTCGATGGGTATTCAAGTAAAAGCTAAGATCGAAAGGTGGGGTTGGTACCCAAAAGGAGGGGGAAGGATAGAGGTGGAGATTGATCCTGTTTCTGATTTGAAGCCGGTTTTATTGAACGATCGGGGTCCTTTGAGAAGGATTCATGGCATTTCTGCTGTCTCCAATCTTCCGAGGCATGTGGCCGAGAGGCAGAAGGATCGTGCTCTCAGTCGAATAGAGAGAGATTTGAAGATGGGGGCAGAGATTGAGATTCTTTCTGAGGCGGCTTCGAATGGCCAGGGATCGCTCCTGTTTCTCGTTGCCGAATCAGAGGGGGTGAAGGCAGGGTTCTCATCTCTGGGGAGAAGAGGGAAGAGAGCAGAGGAGGTGGCTGACGAGGCGGTTGATTCCTTAAAGGAGTATATGGAGTCTGACGGCTGTGTCGATCCCCATCTGGCTGATCAACTTGTTCCCTTTATGGCTTTAACAAAAGGAAGTTCCTCCTTTACCACCACACGAATCACCGAACATCTCTTAACCAATCTATGGGTCATCAGCTATTTTCTCGATATCAAAATTTTAAGATCCGGAAGGAGCGGGGAAAAAGGAAAGGTTGACTTGATTTCTATGACGTATTAAAATTTTCGTATCAATTTAGCGTTTTGAAATAACCTTTTTAAAATCCCTCCCCACCTCCCTTTGCCCTCCGGGTCAGAGACCGCTCTGGGTCGGAGACCAAAGGGAGGAGTCCCGCCAAAGGCGGGATTCCCCCTTTTGACAAATGGTTCGACATGCTCACCATCCTGAGCTTGTCGAAGGAGGGGGATGAAGGGGGATTAGATAACCTTTTTCAAAGAGCTAATGTACTGCGTCATAAATTCCTTTGCTATATTTGTCATTCCTGCCCCGATTTCCATCGGGATAAACTCCAGCAGGAATCCAGACGCCGTCCCTGCGAAAGCAGGGAACCAT
>DYHU01000399.1 GCA_020724025.1 Syntrophorhabdus sp.
CTGGATTCCTGCTTGCGCAGGAATGACAGAAAATAACCTTTTTAGACTTTTTACGAGACCATCAATGATGGATTCATCAATAAAGGTAAAAGACTTTAGTTTTTATCAGTCATTATTCCAATTTTCCAACATTCCATTGTTCCATGGGTATTGATACACGTAGGGGCGTCTTTATCCCAATTGTAGAAAGGTTGATAAGGGGAAGAGGGCATGAAAGAGATTAAGGTCGGACTGATTGGTTTCGGAACGGTGGGTTCGGGTGTAGCCAAGATTCTCCAGAAAAATTCAAAACTCATCGAGAACAGAATGGGCGCAAGGATGATCCTGAAACGGGTCGCCGATGTGGACCTGGAGACGGATCGTGGTGTGAGATTAAAGCCAGGAGTTCTCACACGGAAGGCCGAAGAGGTGATCAAGGATCCGGAAATCGATATCGTCATGGAGCTCATCGGCGGCATCGAGCCTGCCAAGACCTTTATTCTTAAGGCGATCCGCAATGGAAAACATGTCGTCACAGCCAACAAGGCCCTTCTTGCCCTTCATGGCGATGAGATCTTCAGTGCGGCTCAACGCTCGGGAGTGGATGTCAACTTCGAGGCTTCGGTCGGCGGAGGGATCCCCCTGATCCGATCGATTAAAGAGGGGCTGGTTGCCAACCGGATCCAATCGATCTTTGGAATTCTCAACGGGACATCCAACTACATCCTCACCAAGATGACGGATGAGGGGAAAGGGTTTAAGGAAGTTTTAAGAGAAGCCCAGGAGAAGGGATATGCCGAGGCTGATCCGACTTATGATGTCGAAGGAATCGATGCCGCACACAAGCTGGCCATTCTCATCCGTCTGGCCTTTGGAACGCCCATCCGGTTCAAAGATATTTTTATAGGCGGGATCTCTGAAATTACGCCTCTCGATATTCAATTCGGCAGGGAGTTCGGATACCGGATCAAACTCCTGGCCATTGCGAAAATCGACAGTGGGAAGATAGAGGCGAGGGTTCATCCCACGATGATTCCCGAAAAACACCTTCTCTCGACCGTAGGCGGAGTCTTCAACGCCATCTATATCAAAGGGGATGCGGTGGGACCCACCCTCTTTTATGGACAGGGCGCCGGACAGATGCCCACCGGAAGCGCTGTGGTCGGAGATCTGGTGGAATTGGGCAGGAATCTTCTCATCCGTGCGGCCGGGCGGCGGGTTCCCCTGCTCTCGTATCAGGAATCTGCCATCGGAAAGATCGCCCTGAAGGGAATGGATGATGTGGTGATGCCGTTCTATATGCGGTTTTCCGCACTGGACCGTCCCGGAGTGCTCTCCAGGATATCGGGGATCCTGGGAAGAAATGGCATCAGCATCTCTGCAGTCATCCAGAAGGGAAGGCAGGTCAATGGCGCTGTGCCCGTGGTGATGATGACCCATGAGGCCAAGGAGAAGAGCGTCCATCAGGCGCTCAGGGAGATCGACCGGTTGGGAGTGATCTTAGGAAAGACGATGTTCATTCGTGTGGAAAATGAGCTGGAATAAATAGTTCGGAGTAATTAGTTCGGAGTTCGGAGCGTTAAAACAATTTAGGTTTTTCTCCGAACTCAAAACTCCGGACTCCGAACTGTGGGTAAAAACATGTGGCGTGGAGTGATCAGGGAGTATTGGGATTTTTTGCCGGTTAAGAAGGAGGAAAGCATTATTACCCTGCTGGAGGGAAATACCCCTCTCATTCCATCTTTCCGGATCGGCAAAGAGGTCCTCTCCGGAGTCAAACTCTATCTCAAGTATGAAGGGCTAAACCCGACCGGTTCGTTCAAGGACCGTGGGATGACCGTTGCGGTCTCCATGGCAAAGGAGAATGGTTCAAAGGCGGTCATCTGCGCCTCCACAGGAAATACCTCCGCCTCGGCAGCCGCCTATGCGGCAAGGGCAGGAATGAAAGCCTATGTCCTTATTCCGGAAGGAAAGATTGCTCTTGGGAAGTTATCTCAGGCCATGGCCCATGGCGCCCGGGTGATTCAGATCGAAGGGAATTTTGATGAGGCCCTGCACATTGTGAGGGGGATATCTGAGACAGAACCGATCACCCTGGTCAACTCCCTCAACCCCTACCGGATCGAAGGCCAGAAGACGGCCGCCTTTGAGGTGATCGATCATCTTGGATCTGCGCCGAACTATCACTGCCTCCCCGTAGGAAATGCCGGGAATATTACCGCATACTGGAAAGGGTATAAAGAGTATTGGGAGAAGGGCAGGGCGGATACGCTTCCGAAGATGTTAGGATTTCAGGCAGAGGGGGCGGCGCCCATTGTGAGAGGCAAGGTGGTGGAGAAGCCTGAGACGATTGCGACCGCTATCCGGATCGGCAATCCAGCAAGCTGGAAGCATGCAGAGGCGGCCCGTGATGAATCGGGCGGTTTGATCGATATGGTCAGCGATGAAGAGATTGTTCAGGCCTATCAGATGCTGGCGAGCCTGGAGGGGATCTTCTGCGAACCTGCCTCAGCCGCCTCTCTCGCCGGGGTGATGAAACTGGATCGAAAGGGATTTTTTAAGAAGGATGATGTCGTCGTTTTAACGATCACCGGTCATGGTTTGAAGGACCCGGACATTGCCATTCGCATCTCCCTGAAACCCGCCTTACTGCCTCCGAAAAAGGATGCGGTGCTGGAATATTTGAATCTTTAGCGTTGTGTCTCAGAGATCACTTTACACATTTTGTCATTCCGGACTTGATCCGGAATCCAGAAAAACAGAAACTGGATGCCGCATCAAGTGCGGCATGACATACCAACTAAAAGTAAAGAAGCGTTGGACACAC
>DYHU01000400.1 GCA_020724025.1 Syntrophorhabdus sp.
AAACTTAACCCTTGTGTCCAGCGCCCCCACTTATGGGTAAGGATCAGTTTACAAAGGGGGAGGTTAACAAGGATTATTTGATGGCTGCCCCGAAGTCCCGCTATAAGCGGGATTCCGGGTGAAGTCCCGAAAGAAGCGTAGAATCTTTCTTCTCAATGGAGGGAATTTACATGATTGATTTGACTGTGAATGAAGAGCATCTCAAACGAGCAGTAGATCGGGCTCGAGAGCGAAATATTATCATCCCAACATTTCATCAACAGAAACATCCGGAACAAATACCCGAGAAAATAAAGAACAAACTGAAAGAGATTGGACTCTGGGATATCCACCCCTACAACCTCTTCCGGATCACCTGGAAGAATGAACCGGTTGAGGTCGGAGGAGGATTCGGAGAGGTCAATACGATGGAAATCCCATCTGAAATCTCAGGGGTCGATGCCCGGATCATCGCTCTGGTGGGCAAATGGTTCCCTACGGGTTCTCACAAAGTAGGAGCCACTTTCGGATGTCTGGTCCCCAGGCTCGTTACCGGACAATTCAACCCCGCTGGCCAAAAAGCGGTCTGGCCTTCTACCGGGAATTTCTGCCGCGGTGGATCCTACAACGCCGCCCTGTTGGCGTGCGAGTCCATCGCCATACTGCCTGAGGAGATGAGTCGGGAACGGTTTGATTGGCTTTCGAAGATCGCAGGTGAGGTCATTGCCACCCCCGGTTGTGAGAGTAACGTGAAAGAAATATTTGACAAATGCTGGGAATTGAAGAAGACGCGCCAGGATATCTTCATCTTCAACCAATTTGAGGAATTTGGAAACCATCTCTGGCACTATGAAATCACAGGGCATGCGATAGCAGAGGTTCTCCGCAAGAGGATGTCTCCTGATGATCGATTCGCCGGCTTCATCTCCCAGACTGGATCAGCCGGCACCCTGGGAGCCGGAGATTATTTAAAAGAGGTCTTTCCACGGAGTCAAATCGTTGCGGGCGAAGCCCTACAGTGCCCTACCCTTTTGCTCTGTGGTTACGGAAACCATCGCATTGAAGGGATTGGTGACAAACACATCCCCTGGATCCATAATGTCAAAAATACCGACATGGTTATTGCCGTGGACGACCGTGCCTGTATGAATCTCATCCGGCTCTTCAATGAGCCTGCGGGCCGGGACTATTTAAAAAAACAGGGAGTGAAGGAGGAAGTCATTTTGATGCTTCCTCTTCTTGGAATATCGAGCATTGGCAATTTATTATGTGCCATCAAATTCGCTAAATATTATGAATTGACCGAGCATGACCTCGTCGTGACGGTATGGACCGATTCCATGGACCTCTACAGATCTCGACTGAAGGAGTTACAGGGGGTTTATGGGCCTTATTCGGAAATGGAGGCGGTTAAAGATTACCATCGTTATCTCATGGGGATGTCCACTGACCATCTGCGCGAGCTCAGTTATGATGACAAACGCCGGATTCATCATTTGAAATATTTTACGTGGATCGAACAGCAAGGCAAGGAACTTTCGGAGCTGGAGGCGCAGTGGTATGACTTTCCAAACTACTGGGACAAAATCCACGGGCAGGTGAGTGAAATTGATTGTCTCATTACTCAATTCAACCAACGGACAGGTTTATTGGAGTAGGGACAAATCTTAAAATCTCCTAAAGACTCTTGACTTCTCTTTTACGGTCTGATAATTTCCAAACCATCCGATTCCTGATGAAAAGGAGGGGAGGGTGATGTCGAATGTAATCGGAATCATTGCAGGGGTGGTAGTCACTATTCTGGGGATTATTCTGCTGATCTGCTGGTGGCCAATGTTCGTTTCGGTCTTTAAAGGAATTCTCCCCATCTTGCTCATCCTGATCGGCGCGGGCGTCCTCATCTATTACATCAGTGAGATCAAATCAAAGTTGGAGATGGGAAAGGAGGAGGCGACAACCCCCGAAGGAAGTAAAAAAGAATAGCCATTGGAAGGTGATCATGGGAGGCGGGGTTGAACGGAAGGTTCAGGCCCGCTTTTTATTTTTCCCTCCCTCCTCTTCCACGGGCTCCATGTGGACCACCACATCGGTCACCCCCCGGAAATCCCTTTTAATTTTATTCTCGATGGCGTAAGAGAGGTGATGGGCCCGATGGACATCCATCTCCCGGTCAACCAGGATATGGAGATCGATATGGATATCATCCGCACGCCCCCTGCTCCGGATTTGATGGCATTTCCTAACCCCTTTAATGGCAAGGACGACCCTCTCGATTTCCCGGGTGGGAATCGCCGTTCCATCGCTGAGCACCCGGGCGCTCTCCCTTAGGATTTGAACAGCCGCATATCCGATGAAGATGGCGATGATCAGTGAGGCAATGGGATCCACCATGGGATATCCCAATTTGATGGCGATAAGGGTAAGGATGACAGAGGAGGAGGTCAGGATATCTGCACGAGTGTGAAGTGCATCGGAGACGAGGACATCGCTCCCTAACTCCTTCCCTTTTTTACTCTCGTAGACCATGACGCCCATATTGATGGCCAAGGTCAAGATCATCACCAGAAAAGCGTTCAGGTTGACCTCAGGGATCACAGGATCAATGAATCGAGCTATCCCTTCTCTGATCACATTGAAACAGACGAGAAAGAGAAGGGCGGAGATGGCCACTGAGGTGAGGGTTTCAAATTTTTTGTGGCCGTAGGGATGGTTTTGGTCAATGGGTCGAGAGGCAACCCAGATGCCCAAGAGGCCAATGAGGTTGGAGGATCCGTCGGAAAAAGAATGGAATCCATCGGCTTTCATGCTGGCGGAGCGGATCAC
>DYHU01000401.1 GCA_020724025.1 Syntrophorhabdus sp.
AGAGAATTCTAAATAAATGAAAAGACTGGATTCCTGCTTGCGCAGGAATGACAGAAAATCGCCTTTTCAGACTTTTTACGAAACCATCAGATGGATTTTGGAAATTCGAATTTATTTCGGATTGATCCCTTCGGGAAGCTTCGCCCGATATTCGGATTTGAGGTTTAAAGATGGATAAGATTGTCATCCGGGGCGGGGAAAGGTTGATTGGAGAGGTGGGGGTGAGCGGTTCAAAGAACGCCTCCCTTCCCATCTTTGCCGCTTCCCTCCTGACAGAGGGGGAAAACCTCTTCCACAATGTCCCTAAACTGAGGGATATCCAGACCATTGCAAAGGTCCTTAAGAATCTTGGAGTGAAAGTCCATGGAGAAAGCGGAGTCTATCGTATCGATGCCACAGAAGTTACAAACGATGAAGCCCCTTACGATCTGGTGAAGACGATGAGGGCTTCCATCCTCGTCCTGGGTCCCCTCGTGGCTCGAATGAGAAAGGCAAGGGTGTCCCTTCCCGGAGGGTGTGCCATCGGTGCGAGACCCATCAACCTTCACCTCATGGGTCTCGAAGCAATGGGAGCAAAGATCGATCTCCGTAGTGGGTATGTGGAGGCCAAGGCGGACCGGTTAAAAGGAGCAACCCTCTCTTTTGACACGGCCACGGTGACCGGAACGGAGAACCTGATGATGGCCGCCACACTGGCCAAAGGGAAGACCGTTTTACAGAACGCCGCCATGGAGCCGGAGGTGGTTGACTTAGCCAGCGTCCTTAAAAAGATGGGAGCAAGGATTGAGGGGGCTGGGACGGGCCTCATCGAGATCGAAGGCGTGGAATCCCTTCATGCGACAGAGCACACCATCATCCCTGACCGGATCGAGGCAGGAACCCTGATGGTGGCGGCCGGATTGACACGCGGCAACATCAAACTCCACCGATGTCCCTTTCACCATATGGAAGCGGTCATCCATAAATTGAGAGAGGGGGGAATGGAGATCGATCCCGAAGGGGAGGGGGTGAGGGTAATAGGAAGCCGCAGAATCCGGAGCGTCGATGTGAAGACACAACCCTATCCCGGATTCCCCACAGACATGCAGGCCCAGTTCATGACCCTGATGTCTCTCTCCAGAGGGTTGAGCATCATCTCTGAAACGATCTTTGAAAACCGTTTCATCCATGTAAACGAGCTTCAAAGAATGGGGGCTGATATCCGGATCCAGGGGAATACGGCGATTGTTCAGGGCGTGGAGAGCCTGAGCGGAACGCAGGTCATGGCAACTGACCTGAGGGCGAGCGCCTCCCTCATCGTTGCCGGCCTGGCCGCAGATGGTTTGACAGAGATCTCCAGAGTCTATCACCTGGATCGGGGCTATGAGGGGCTGGACAAGAAATTGGCCGGACTCGGAGCCAATATCAAAAGGGTGAAAGAAGGAGATTAGGATTTCGGAATGAAAAAAAATCTCCAGTAAAAGCAAGGCGAGAAGCCACCCCCTCCCCATCCCTCCCCCCTCGAGGGGGAGGGTTAGGGTGGGGGGCAATAGGCAATAAGTATAAAGGATTACGGGTTGAAAAAGAACATTCAAAGAGGCTTTTTAATGAAGATTCTTAAAACCGGAGAGAAAGGATTTGATCGATATCTTTCGGGAGTGGAGAGAAGGATTGCCGAGGATCCCCTTCGCCTCGAAAGAGAGGTCCGATCCATTCTGAGAGATGTGAAGAAGAGGGGAGATGAGGCCCTTCTTCGCTATTCGCAACGCTTCGACAATGTTCGGCTCACCCTTTCTCAACTCGAGGTGAAGAGGGAAGAAGTAAAAGAAGCCCGTAAGAGAATCCCCCGCGATTTTTTAAAGACTCTGGAGAAGGCCGGCCATCGCATCCGGAGGTTTCACCAGCTTTCGAAGAAGAGATGGACGGTCAAATGGATTGAAGAAGGGATCAGGATCGAACAGATTGTGAAACCTCTTGAGAGGGTGGGAATCTATGTTCCCGGAGGAAAGGCATCCTATCCTTCCACCGTGCTCATGGCTGCCATTCCAGCAAAAGTGGCAGGCGTGGGAGAGATCATCATCACGACGCCTCCTCACCCGGAGGGGATCAGCCCTGCGGTTCTCGTCGCCGCAGATCTGGCCGGAGTGGACCGGATCTTTCGCGCCGGAGGGGTTCAGGCGATCGGGGCCTTAGCCTATGGCACCGGATCGATTCCGAAGGTGGATAAGATCGTCGGACCTGGGAATCGTTATGTGGCTATCGCCAAGCGGCTCGTCTATGGCGCTGTGGATCTGGATATGGTGGCCGGACCGAGCGAGATTGTGATCATCTCTGATGGAAAGACTCCTCCAGCCTTTGTAGCGGCTGACCTGATCTCACAGGCGGAACATGACGAGATGGCGCTCTCCATCCTGATCACTCCATCCGAAGCCTTTGCCAGAAAGGTGGAGGAGGAGATCCAGAGACAACTCTTAACCCTGAAGAGGGAGAAGGTCGCCCGCAAAAGCCTCCGTGAGAGAGGCGTTCTCCTGATTGTCAAAGACCTCCATCAGGCCATCGAACTGGCCAACAGGATCGCACCCGAACACCTGGAACTGAGCGTGGAAAATCCTCTGCGCCTGGCGAAGTCAGTGAAACATGCGGGAGCCGTCTTTCTCGGCGCCCATACTCCTGAGGCCATCGGAGACTATCTGGCAGGGCCCAGCCACATTCTGCCTACCGCAGGCACTGCCCGTTATGCCTCTGCCCTGGGCGTGGAGGATTTTCAGAAAAAGATTAACCTGATGAAATTTAGCGAAAAGGCTTTGAGACGATTTGAAG
>DYHU01000402.1 GCA_020724025.1 Syntrophorhabdus sp.
TCTGCGGAAGCAGGAATCCAGAGTTTCCTGTGGAAACAGGAATCCAGTTCTTTTTGGTTCCCTGCCTTCGCAGGAACGAAGTCTGGATTCCCGCCGGAGTTTACCCCGTACTTGATACGGGGCGGGAATGACTGACAAAGGGACTTTTCGAACAACTAAATTGATACGAATCCAAAAGAACCCTTATGGATAAACATGTCATCTTCTATGTTCTGTTCATCCCTTCCATGATTCTCTTCCTGTGGGGGATGTGGTTTCGTATCAGCCTCTATCTGCAAGGGACATTGGAAGGTGCAGAGAATGCGACTCCATGTGAAAAATTAAAGATATTATGGATGAGAGGCTGGCGAGGCTTCTGGAAGAAACCTGACTGGTATATCAGGATTCTCATTACAGATGTCATCTTTCACAGGAAGCTCTTCGGCCAATCCTTCTATCGCTGGATAGCCCACACTCTTCTCGTATTCGGTTTCGTTGCCACCTTTATCGTTGACATGATCAAGGGATTTACAACAGGCTATCTCGTGGAATGGAGCCGTTCCATCCCCTTCTTCTCCTTTGCCCATGCCTTTGAGACAGGCGGTATTCGACCCTTTCTCGACTTCTTCCTCGAATTCTTCAGTTTTCTTATCCTCATCGGTTGCGTTTTAGCCATCATCCGGCGCTTCTTCATCCGGCCGGACCAATTGAGAACAGAGGAAGAAGACATCGTCACCCTTGTTTTTATTCTCTATTTGGTGTTGTCCGGGTTCTTCATCGAGGGGTATCGGATTGCCCATCCCGAAGTCGTGTCTGAGCGGGTTTATATGGCCAATTTCACTCCTGCGAGCGCTAATAACTGGGTCTCATTCTTCGGGTATTTTTTATCGCTTTTCCTGAAGGACATTTTGATCAACCCCCACTTTCTCTGGTATGCCCATGTCATCCCCTGTCTTGTCTGGTTTGTCTACCTCCCACATTCAAAACTCCTCCACATCTTCACCTCATCGGTCACTGTGATCGCAGATAGGGCGAAAAAAAACCAGCATGCAGAAGATCATGGGTAGCCGGATCTGCCGGATTCATTCAACTCATTGAAATGTTAAATGAAAAAAGTGAGGCTTGACAAAAAAATAGAATGATGGTAATGAATGTAAAAAATATCACAAGCTACCAAAAATCTCCCTATCCGTCATCATTGCGGGATGAAAGGGATAAAAAGGAGGGTTTTTTATGACAATCAGCAAATGGATGACCGCTGGAACGGTTCTTAAGATGATGGCCATGCAAAACCCGGATAAACCAGGAGCCGCTGATAAAGTGCGGAAGATGACATTTAAAGAATGGAATGATCGAAGTTGCCGTTTGGCCAATGCCTTAAACAAAATGGGGGTGAAGAAGGGAGACCGCTTCGCCATCCTGGCATACAACTGTGTGGAGTGGCTGGAGTTTTATGCAGGCTCTGCAAAGGGAGGGCAGGTGACTGTTCCGGTCATGTTCCGGCTTGCGCCTCCTGAGATTGAATATGTAATAAACCACTCCGACTGCAAAGCCTTCTTTGTGGCCAAGGATTTTGTTCCCATTGTTAATCAGCTTCGCAATAAACTTCCCAATATACCGCCCGAAAATTATATCTACTTTGGAGATGATCAGACGCCGGAGGGATATCAGTCTTACGAATCTCTCCTGGCGAAGGCCTCTCCCGAAGAGCCGGATGTTTTGGTTGACGCAGAGGATATGTGGAACATTATGTATACCTCTGGCACCACCGGAAAACCGAAAGGCGTGGTCAGGACCCACGAGGGGAATCTATCCCAGTATATCTTAAACGGGATCAATATGGGCTTAAAGCCGGATGATTGCGTGATGCTGGTCATGCCCATGTGCCACATCAATTCCATCTACTACTCCTTCACCTATACCTATGTCAGCGCAAGGGTTTTTGTCTACAATATGATCAGTTTCGACCCAGTCGATCTATTGAAGACGATTGAAAAGGAGAAGATCACCTTCACCTCTCTTGTCCCCACCCATTACATTATGATGTTGTCGCTTCCCGATGAAGTAAAAAAGAGCATCGATGTCAGTTCGATCCGTCAACTTCTCATCTCTTCTGCCCCTGCGCGGAAGGATACCAAGCTGGCCATCATGGAATATTTCAAAAATGCGGAGCTCTGGGAGGCTTACGGTTCAACAGAGGCCGGGCTGGTGACCCTCCTCAGACCTGAGGAGCAGTTTAAGAAGTTGGGTTCCATCGGAAGGGAGATCTGGGGAACGGACCGGATCAAGATTCTTGATGAAAATGGCAAGGAAGTTCCGAGAGGACAGGTGGGGGAACTCTATTCGAGGACTCCCCATGTTTTTAAAGAATACTGGAAGGACCCCGAGAAGACGAAATCGGTGTTCCAGGGCGAATGGTTCACTGCCGGAGATATGGCCTGCCAGGATGAGGATGGCTATTTTACCCTGGTCGATCGAAAAGCAAACATGATCATCACCGGTGGAGAAAATGTTTTTCCTTCAGAAGTGGAGAATTTGTTGGGTTCCCATCCCGCTGTCAAATATGTGGCCGTGATTGGTATTCCTGACCCGAAATGGGGTGAGGCTATCAAAGCCGTCGTGACTTTACATCAGGGAAAGACGGCAACAGATAAGGAACTGATCGATCACTGCAGGGGAAAGATCGCAGGATATAAGATTCCGAAAACTGTCGATTTTATTAAGGACGAAGAGATGCCGATGACACCGACCGGAAAGATTCTCCACCGAATCTTGAGGGAGAAGTACGGGAAGTGGAGTGATATGAA
>DYHU01000002.1 GCA_020724025.1 Syntrophorhabdus sp.
ATCGCACCTGGACCTCTCCTCCCTCTATGGCGGTAGCCGCAATCCCCGCACCGCATTCCACAATCTCCTGCTCGACATAGGAACCTTCTGAGGAGGCAAAGGTCTTCTCCGTTCTATAAGATCCTATAAAGGCTTCTGAGATCTTCACGCTTCTATTTCTCCGGATGATTTCATCGGACATCAGGAGAAGATTCAGTTTTTTTTCAGGGGACACTTTAAAAGGATCGATAGAAATGGGAGTCCTGTATTGGTCCACTCTTTGAGGAGCAGAGGGGTAAACAACCTCACTTCCTTTGGCTTTTAAACTTGCCCTGGCAATCTTTAAAGCCCTTGCAAAAACAGTCTCCATCTCTTTTTTCGTCATTTCAGAGCTGGAGGCAAATCCCCAGGCTCCGTGGAGGAGGACCCTGATCCCGAAGCCATATTCCTCGTCATAGGTAAAAGCCTCCACATTTCCATTCTTCACCCCGATCTCTTCGGTCCGGCGATGGACGATCCGGATGTCCGCATAATCCACTTTTTTCAACCTGGCCAAATCGAGAATGTTCTCAATTAGTTTTTTCAATTAAATCACTCCATCTTATTATCTCCTCTACCCATGGGGGAGAGGATTAAGGTGAGGGGGATTCTTTTCTTCTTAAATTCTTTTGAATTATTTCAAAAACTCCTTCAATATTGTTCAATATCTCATGATCACTAAACCTTAATATTTCAATGCCTAATATGGATAATTCTTTTGCTCTTACTTCGTCTTTCTCCCAACTTTTATCTTCATAGTGTTGACCACCATCTGCTTCTATCCCGAGTCTATATTCAGGAGAATAAAAATCTAATATGTATCCACCAACAGGAAATTGTCTCCTGAATTTCGCCCCTGCCAGTTGACGGTTACGCAATATAGACCATAGGTTCTTTTCAGAGTCTGTTTGGTTTTTCCTAAGTTTCCTACACCTATTAATGTTGATTCGCTTCATTTCTCATTTTACCCCTCACCCCATCCCTCTCCCCAAAGGGTAGAGGGGGAAAGGGAAGAGACTTATAACGCCGATACTCCTGAAAAATTAAACCCATCCACCTTGATGGCGGGCGCCACCACGCCGGTGATGAACCGTCTCGAATAAACTGTCCCTTCTGAACAGATTCTTCGCTCTCTCGAAACAGCGCTGACGCGGGAAAGCGCCTTAAGAACCGATTCCGTAAACCTCAGATTTTTGATCGGCTTCTTGATCTCGCCCTCCTCAATCAAGAAGGTTCCATCACGGGTCATCCCGGTCAAAACCGCCTTCATTGGTTCGACCACATTGGTGTAGTGAAAACGGGTGACATAAATCCCTTTCCGGACAGCCCTGACCATCTCCCCTAAAGAGGACTCCCCTCCCTTCATAAAGAGATTGATAGGAATAGGGCCTTCAGTATTGGGAGCGATGAGACCATGGCCTGTCGAATCCTTTCCTTCACGATTTGCAGTGAATGAGTCATGGGTCACCTCTTTTGCCACGCCTCCATCAAAGAAGACCACTCTCCGCTTGGGAACCCCTTCAAAGTCGAAAGGGATCTGCAATCCTTCAGGATCAAGGCCATCATCATAGATCGTCAACCTTGAATCCACTATCTTCTGGCCAAATTGATTGCATAAGAAACTTCTTCCTTCCTGAACGGCCAGGGCATGAAACCCCAGATAGCCAAGGAAGGAGAGTAGTTCGCTCACTGCATAGGGCTCTAAGATCACCTCATACTCCCCGGGTTCGATCTGAGCCGGGGCTCCTCGCGACGCCTTTTCAATCGCCTCTCTGGCAAGAGAAACGATATCGAGCTGATCCGGATCCCTCGACACAAAACCGGCGTAACCTGAACCTCCATCGTTCTCAACGATCAGATGAAAAACAAGATCTGAATATCTCTGATAGGCCTCCACTCTCAGAGAGTTAACCACAGTCACCTCAACCGCTCCGTTCGAAAAGGCGCCTGAAGATCGCAATCCCTTTTCCTTCACCATTTTGAAGAGATCATTGATTATCTTCACCTTTCGATTCGGGGTAAGAGATTTGATATTCTCATGGAAGGTGGTTACCTCAGGGATGTGTTTGGGTTTTGGCAGTGAAACGAAGTCCTCATTGGGATGTTGAATCCTGGCGAGGGAAATTGCCTTTTTAACTAAATCTCTGATTGAGGTATGGTTAAGGAGATTTGTTGTCAATACGGCGATTCTCTTGTCTATAACGACCCTGAGGATCAACGTCCTGTTCTTCTCTGCTACATGTTGATGGACTGAGGATTGGGCAAAACGGGTGAGAGAGGAATCCTCCGTCAGGAGAAGGGCTTCGGTTTGATCAGCAGAAGATTCCTGAACCACATCTTTCAATAAGCGGAGGCAAGCCTCTTTGCCGGTCATTCTTTTTTTCTCTTCTCCCGATAATCCGCCACGGCGGCCCGGATCGCCATCTCGGCGAGAATGGAGCAGTGGACTTTTGAGGCAGGAAGTCCTCCCAGGGCATTAACGATATCCTGCTCCGAAATCTTAAGGGCCTCTTCAATCGTCTTTCCTTTGATCATCTCTGTGGCAAGGCTGGATGAGGCGATGGCCGCACCGCATCCAAAGGTTAGAAATCTGACATCGATGATCCGGTCCGACTCAACTCTGATGAAGAGTCGCATCGTATCACCGCAGACAGGATTTTGGGCCTCTCCCACCCCGTCGGGATGCTCCATCTCCCCCATATTCCGGGGATGGTTCAAATGGTCCATGACGATGGGACTATAAATGCTGGATCGCTCATCCATGCTTCACAAATTCCCAAAAAATAGCGTCGGCATTCATTGCCGACGAAATACTTCGAATTCGCCCTCAGTAAATGAGGGCACTACATTAACTCGCCCTGCGTGTCTTGTTTTTCAATCCGAAATCCGAATTCCGCAATCCGCATTTATAGAACTTTCTTCACAAACTCCTTCCCAAACTCGATGGCTTTTTTAATCTCTTCCGGGTCAGGAATATACTGCGCAGTCAGTTCCTTCTCCCAGATGTCGAACTTTTCCTGTTCGAGGCTCTTTCGCATCTCCTTGATCGCCCCTCCTCCCCATCCATACGATCCGAAGAGGCCGAAAAATTTTCCCTTGGGTCTCAGACCTCTCATATAGGTTAGGAAATCTCCCATCGTGGGAAACATCCCATTATTTAAAGTCGGAGACCCCAGCAGGACTCCTCTGGCTTCCAGCATCTCATCGATAATATCACTGCGATGGTTTGACCGAAGATGGAGGAGCTTTGCCTCTGCTCCCTCCTCTATCAGACCTTTCAATATCGCCTTTGCTAATGCCTCGGTGCTTCCCCACATCGTATCGTAGACCACGAGGATCTTATTCCCAACCTTTCCCTGGCTCCATTCCACATAAGCCTGAATGATCCGGTTAGGATCTTTTCTCCAGATGAGACCATGGCTGGGTCCGATCATATCAATAGGAATGCCCATTTTCACAACTTCATCCACTTTTTTTAGAATGAGGGGAGCCAGGGGCCAGAGGATATTGGCGAAATATTTTGCGGCATGCTTCATCACATCGTCCCCCACCTCATCCTCGAACCTCTGACATGAAGCGAAATGCTGGCCAAAGGCGTCATTGGGTAACAGGACTCGATCCTCCTTTACATATGTAAACATGCTATCCGGCCAGTGAAGCATCGGGGCTTCAACAAAGGCAAGGGTCCGGCGGCCAATGGAGAGGGTTTCTCCTGTCTTCACGATTTTAAAATTCATTGGCCTCTTATAATGTTTTTCAAGTCCCTTCTGTCCTCTCTCCGATGTGATCACCACCGGATTCCCGATTCGTTCTACAATTTGAGGAAGAGAACTGGAGTGATCCATCTCCACATGGTTGGAAATGATGATGTCGATCTTCGAGGGATCGATGATCTCCGAAATCCGTCCCAGCATCTCCAGGTAGAAGGGCGCCTTGACCGTATCCACAAGAACATTCTTTTCATCCAGAATGAGATAGGCATTGTAAGTGGTCCCGGTGGGGGTGGAGTAACCATGGAAGTCCCTTATATTCCAATCAATAGCCCCAACCCAATAAATCCCCTTCTTTAGCTCTACGATCTCCATAATCAACCTCGGCATCCCTGCAAGTCATTTTTTTCAATTAACCATAAAGAATTCCCTTCTAAAAATCAACCAACTTCTAAAAAAAATCCCTCGATCCCCCCTCCTTTCCCTCCCTTAAGAGACTGTGTCGCAATTCACTGTTCGCCCTTTGATAAACTCAGGACGAACGGCAAAATAATTGATTTTTAACGTGGCGTGGTCCGTTCTTGGTGAGTCCCGCGGTTCGCGGGATCGAAACATGAACGGACTTGAGACACACTCTCCAAGGGGGAGGGGGGTGGGGGTGAATAAAATTTCATTTAATATCTTTAGTCGCAGGCTTCAGCCTGCGAATCTATTTCACCTCTCCGAACTCCGAACACTTAACTCCGAACTTATTTTTGGGGGATCACCTCAAAGGAATCTAAAATCTTCTTCATCTCCTCCCGGTCTTTACTTCCCTCTTTCTCCAGAATCATATAGAGGATAAAAAGCTGATAGGGCTCGGTAAATCCATAAATCCATCCCTGTTCTCTCTTCACCCCTTTCAGGGTGTAGATCGCATACTTCTTTGCCGCGAATTGAACGCCCTTGAGAGTGATGGGATCGGTTGGGCCAATGGTCACTTCAATTCCTTTGCCATGTTCTTCTTCAAGTTCCTGTTTAAAACTTCCTGTGGCCGCTGTGGTAAGCCTCTCTATCATCTCCTGGCTGAATTTGGAATACCGGCCTGCGGGTGTTAAATCGATCTGGATATTCGACTGTGTGGAAGGATTAAAGACAAAAACTTCCGATTCCTCCAGTCCCGGCTTTTCATAGCCCAATTCCAGCATAAAACCCGGAAACTCTGTGGCTATTTTCCAGTCTGAAGGAGCCGAAACATTGAATGGATACCGGATGCCCGCAAACTGATTTCCTTCTATCTTCCCGACAGGGAGGCTGAGATCAACCTTGACGGGTTCACGAACAGGAATCCCAGCACATCCGCTCAGAAGGACAATGACCAAAAATGTAAAAAATAATCTTTTTATCATGCTAATTACCTCCTTCTTGAATTAGTAAAGCAATATCCATACCACAGCTCTCTCCCTTTTATGGCCCATAAGCCATCTGAATTATTAAGAATATTTATGGTCTCTAAAAATGAAAAAATGCATCTAATTTTTTATAAAAAATAATGTGCTCAAAATATGACACCAAGAATAATAGTTATAAAATGAATCCCTTAAAAATGTTATCATTTCAATAAATTGATTAGATGTCTGATTTAAGACCCCATAATTTTAAAATTACATCATTCCTGCAGAAGTCCAAATTGACTGTAAATAGTTCAAATGCTAATGTGAAAGCAAAGGAGGAAAGAGTTGAAATCGGATCAAAAGCGATGGGATGAGAGGTTCAAGGGAAAGAGATTTGCCTTTGGCAAAGAACCTAATCCTTTTCTAAAAAAACATATTCGCCTTCTCCCAAAGGGAAAAGCCCTCGATATTGCGGCGGGCGAAGGAAGAAATGCGGTCTTTCTGGCCCAACAGGGTTTCGATGTGGATGCCGTTGATATATCTGAGAAGGGCCTGTGGAAGGCACGGAAATTGGCCACTGAGATGGGAGTAAAAATCCATACCTCTTTGGCTGACCTCGATGCTTATAAAATTGAAAAAGAGAAATATGATCTCATTGCCGATTTCTATTTTCTAAGGCGCAGTCTCATCCCGCAGATCAAAAAGGGGTTAAGGAAAGGGGGCTGGGTCATCTTCGAAACCTATATCCTCGAACAGAGGAACATCGGCGCGGAAGGTCCGAAAGATCCAAAATACTTCTTAAAACCAAACGAACTGCTCCGTTTGTTTAAAGACTTCCATATTCTCTACTACCGTGAAGGAATTTTTAAAGAGGGAGGAAGAAGGAAGGCAGTTGCCAGTTTGATTGCAGAAAAGATTAAATAAAGGATTCAAGGGTTCGTGGGTTCAAGGTTTCAAGGAACTTTCACTTCCCTAATTTTTGAAAACGGTTTATATTGTAACCGGAAAATGGCAATGGGGATATGCTTCAACCCCAGCGAATAATTTGATTCAATATTTTGGGGTGTAATAATTCATGTATTTAGATATAATTGGAGAAATAGAGGAAATTCAAACCATTGCCGTGGGAGGAAAAATTCAAGATATAATGCGGATTCGAAAACAGTATGGGCCTGGCCGATGGCGCAAACTCAAAGGGTTGGCGAATGTTCGCCTTCAGAGTGGAAGGATATGTAAAGCAGAGGTTCACTGGTACGAAGCCCATGGCATTGGCAGAAAGAAGATGAAGATCAAAAGGATACTGGATTGAAATCATGGAAAAAGAAAAGAAAGTACAGGTATTTGCGCTTTGCGTAGAGAACAAGGACTGTGCGGATTTAGAAAAGCGTAAGATTTACCAGGTTCTCCCCGACGAGGAGGCAGAAAAAGAGGGATACCTGAGAGTAATTGATGAATCAGGTGAAGATTATCTTTATCCCCAGTCCTATTTCGTTCTTGTACAGTTACCCCAAGAAGCGCAAGAAGCACTAAGAGTAGCAATATAGACATTCCATTTTGCCCTACAAGGCACTGCATCCAAGGTCCGGGGTCAGGTCTATAATGTTAGACTTTCCCGAAAAGATACATATGGGGTTTGGGGGCGGGCTCATTACCCTCCTTGTACGGAACAAAATTTTGCGCGGGTGATAGTGGGACAGCAACATTATAGACCTGACCCCCTTGACCCTTCCGCCCTCGAACCCTTTACAGAACAAATCCCAGTCCCCAGTAAATCATCATCCCTAAAAGCACTGAGGCCCAGATCGATTTTACCTTCCATGCAAAGATAAAAACAGGGACGGCAGAAATAAGGTAATGCGGTTGAATTTCTATAACTCCTTCCCCGTTGAAGAAGAGCATGGGAAAGACGATGGCGCTTAAAATCGATATGGGAAAATACTCCAATCCCTTTTTAACCCTCTCCGGAAGGGACCTTCGGGTTAAAAATGCCATGGGAAGAAAACGAGGAAGGAAAGTGACCAGCGCCATTCCTAAGATAAGATATAGAGTGTCGAGTTTCATCCCTTATTTTTCTCCCTCACCCCCACCCTCACCCTCCCCCGTCGAGGGGGAGGGAATAAGTTTTGTTTTAATGGCCATTCCTATTCCCGAGGCGAAAAGGGCGGTCAGGATGATATACCAGTTGCCAGGAAATGCCCATTTGAAAAAGAGCGAGGCCATTCCTGCGATCACCATGATCAAAAAGTGGTGGATCTTCCTGATCTGAAGGATAAGGAGGCAGATAAAAAGGGCCGGCAGAGCAAAAGGAATGCCATACGATTTGTGATCGATCAGCCCTCCGAACAGGCCCCCTCCCACCGAACCCGTTATCCATGCGAAATGAGAGGCGATCTGAAGTCCGAAGAGATATCCTGGCCGATTCTCAATCTTCGAGGTATCCGACATCGCCACGGCAAAGGACTCATCCGTCAACTGGGCGGAGAGGAAGCCAAGGGTTCGAAGTCGATTCCGGTCGAAATAGAGAGAGAGGGTTGAACTCATCAGCAGGTGACGGAGGTTGATGAAAAAGGTTGCAATGACAATTGGAAACCATGCCATCCCCTTAAAGATCATTTCAATGGCAAGAAACTGGCTTGCTCCGGCATAGACGAGAAGGCTCATCAACCCCACTTCGGTTGGAGTGAGGCCTGCCTGCCGGGCTAAAACGCCAAAGGCCATGCCTACCGGAAGGTATCCTAAAACGACGGGCAAAGCGGCTCTGGCTCCATTTTTGAATATTGTATCTATCATCAAGCAAGAAGCTCCCCCCCACCCTTCCCTCCCCCTCGAGGGGGGAGGGTGAGGGAGGGGGTGTGATAAAATTTTTCTTTGGTCCTATTGAAATAGCCGAACTGGAGGCGAGGGAATTCCTTCTTGAGAATCTCCATCATCCTTGAAAGCCCGATCCCGCTGCCTCTTCCCATGGCTTCAAGATAGAGATCCGGATCAATATTCAGATTGCGCATTTGAATGAGATCGAGGTTCTTCTTCCTGATCAACTGGATCAGCCCTTCAATTTCTCTCTCCCTGTCGGTGAAACCCGGAAAGACGAGGAGATTGATCGATGTATAGACTCCCTTCTCTTTAGCTATGTTCAGCGATTTTAGGACTTCTTTAAAAGCATACCTCTTCGGTTTATGGTAACGGTTATAATATTTCGGATGCGGACTGTTGAGGGTCACACGAATACTATCGAGTCCCGCATCACAAAGTTTTGCCACCCGAACCGGAAAACTGCCATTGGTGTTGAGGTTAATCGTTCCCCGGTCCGTCCTCTCCCGGAGTTCACGGACGGATTTCTCCAGGACCTGCCACTGCATCAACGGCTCTCCCTCGCAACCCTGACCGAAGCTGACGATCGCATCCTCCGCCTCTTTGAGGTGGGGTGAGGCAACCCCTAAAATTTCATCCGTGGTGGGCACGAAATCAATCCTTTCCATCGAGGCCGGACAGCATTCTGAGGGCTGAAGCGAAATACAACCTATGCAGGCCGCATTGCACGAAGGAGAAGTGGGGAGTGGGCACTCCCACCTCCGGAAAAAGACATTCTTTGCCGCAAAGCAATGATATTCCAGGGCGCACCGGGCAAGCTGCCGAAGCAGTCGGTTACCGGACCCTCTCTCCAATGAGAGCGCAACCTTTTTCTTTAAAAGCAGATCATTCCCGAAATACTTAGGGTCCCAGTGCGGATTGGAATCAATGAGGATACCCGTTGCCCAGAATTTTCCTTCTTTCCAGCCCACGGAACTGTAAGCCCACAGGGGAAGGATGGGAGCTTCTGCTCTCATCTGAGCCGCTGGAAGGAGGGTACGGATATAGCCGGGTGGAAGGAAAGCCGCGACACCCGTGCATTCAATCTCTTTTTTTCCGATTCTTATCTTTTTTAATGGTTTGAAAGATTCCTCCTCATCCCATCCGATGGGTATTCTTCCGGGAAGGGTGAAAAGTTGACTTCCCTGGGGGAGAGGAACCAGTTCCGAGGGATCGGGAAGAACGATTCGATCTCCCGATCGCCCGGCTATTTTCAGGTTGGGATGGTCAAGAATCTTACCCTCAGGATCGGAGAATAGTAGGCTGGGATATTCAAAACCCATAATACAAATACGCTATAAACCCTTGCCCTTTGCCCTATGCGCTATGCCCTGAACTTCTCTGTTAGGTTGGAAACTTCCTCTCACCTTTTGATTTCCTCAACGAACTTTTCACATTCTTTCTCTTCAAGGCCGCCTTCAACCGATTCGTCTTACTACGTTTCTTCATGTGTGCCTCCATGATTATGGAATGATGGGTGGTGACTTATACTATAAAATTTGGCCCATGATTCCAACATTCCAATATTCCAGTCACGCATTTTTTTACTTGACCAGCCAGATTCCTGACACAATTAAGGCCGTTCCGATCACTCTCGAAACGCTCAACCCCTCATTGAGGATCAGAACGCTGAGAAGGGCGGTGACCAGCGGATAACAGGCCGCAATGGGAACGATTTTCGAAGTGGCTTCCATTTTCAGCGCCATATAGTAAGTCCACATCCCGAGAAGTCCTGCCATCATACCGCTTGCACCGAAGAGCAGGATGCCTTTTCCATCGAGTGAAACCAATGCCTTGCCCTTGCCCAGAAGAAAGGTGAGGATTAAAAGACCGATGGTCACGATTGTGCTCCGAACGGTAACCCCCACCAGAGGATCGACTTTTGCCAGACCTATCTTTTCAAGGATGGGCGTCGCACCCCATAATAGGGCAGTAATAATCAATAAAAGGACAACCACTTCATCTCCAAAATTTCGTTTGCTATTAACACGTTAGCTCTTTGAAAAAGTTTCCACTTATGTCATTCCCGTAAAAACGGGAATCCAGACACTGTCCCTGCGAAAGCAGGGAACCATATGATCAAAACCCCTGGATTCCTGCTGGAGTTTACCCCGTATTCTATTACGGGGCAGGAATGACAAGCTTACTGTGCTAAATCACCAAACAATTTTCAAAGCGCTAAATTGATAAGTTAGCTAATGTTGCATCAATTTAGATGACTGATTCCTGACCGCTTTGAGTGTCTCCACTATCGAATAGGGAAGTCTCATCTCCCCTCTTCCCACTCCGACATCCAAACTTTCTTTTTCAATTCCATGGTAGTCCGTCCCTCCGGTCAGGATGAGACCATGTCTCTCAGCCAGAGCCTTATACTGAACGACTTCTGAGGAAGAATGTTCCGGGTAATAGACCTCCATCCCTTTCAGGCCCTCTTTGAGAAGACCCGTGATGAAATTCTCCAGCTCCATGTATCCATTTAAACCAAGGGTGTTGGGATGACCGAGCACAGCTACTCCCCTGGCTTCATTGATAAAATAAATGGCTTCTCTCGGTGTAAACCTTAACTTATCAACATAGGCAGGAGCCCCCTTCTTCAGATATCGGTCGAAAGCCTCCTGAAAATTCCTGACATATCCCTTTTCAATAAGGACCTGGGCGAAATGGGGTCGTCCCACCTGTCCTCCCCCGGAAGCTCTGAGCACCTCTTCATAGGTAATGTCAACCCCCAACCGATTGAGCTTCTCCACCATCTTGGGATTTCTTTCTTCCCTTGCCCTCTGGAGATATTTCAACTTCTCGTTTAGAGGGGGATGGTGAATGTCGATAAAATATCCAAGGAGATGCATGGAACCGGGTGAATGTTCCGCACTGATCTCTATGCCGGGTATCACTTCAAACCCGATCCTCTCCCCTTCCGCCAAACCCTCCTCCAGGCCTCCCACCGTATCGTGATCGGTAATGGAAATGGCTTGAAGCCCTTTGGCTTTCGCATATCTCACCATCTCCGAAGGGGTCTTCACCCCGTCTGAGGCGGTGGTATGGAGATGGAGATCAACATATCCCATCTAAATCCTTCCTTTATCCGCTCCCCCTGGCGCTATATTGTGCCTCTTCCTGCCTGCTACCGACAGGGACCCAGCCTATCCCGCCATAGGCTTGCGGAGCGCCTGCCGGTTAGGTTCAACCTTATATAAAAGAAGGCCTTCTCAAAGTCAACCCTTCGACTCTCCAGCGGAAATGCTGGGGCTTGCTCAGAGTTGACCCTGAGCGGCGCTTCTTCACCCCGCCTTCAAAGGCGGGGCTTGGCGCCGCCGAATGGGTCAACCCTGGGGTTAATCAAAACCATCCGATTTCCAACACCTTTTGTTCTTTTTAAGAATTAGCTTTATAATAAATCCTATCTGAAATCAGGGAATTATTATGTGTGTGTCATAACATTTTGATATTATTGAATAATACTCTAAATAAATAATGCTTGACAAATGGGGTTCTTTTGAATATATTTAATTTAAAAAGGATGAATCCCCTGATCCGGGTGTTGATTATATAAGGGAAGCCATTAAACTGCATAGGGTTCTATAAATTTAGAAAAGAAAGTTGGCGGGGTGATTCACCCTTTCCATATAATTAAGATTGGAAGGGGTTTTTTATTATAATTAGAAAGGGGTTATTGAAGTGAAACAGGGTAGAATAAATGGGAAAAAGAGGGAGGAGTTGGCCCTGGAAACATCGTCTCCACCCAATATCGATGAGACAATATCTTCCATGCCCTCCATTGATCCCCCCATTTACAGCGCCGGGGAACCGGATGAAGCGACTCTTGAGGAGTTTGAACTTCAGGCGGGAGAAGAGGTAGTCATTGAGGAACCGGAGGAAGCGCAACCTGACCAGAGCCTCCAGGAGGAACCTTACTTTTTCCCTAATGATATCACACTCGAATATCTGAAAAGCCTTGAAAAGATCTCTCTTTTGACACCTGAACAAGAGGTGGACCTGGCCAAGAGGATTAAGGAAGGGGAGGAGCAAGTAAAAGACCTTGAGATCAAGACCAACCGTCTGAAGGCCCAGCTTTCTTCATATTCGGTCTCAAAGACCGTGAAGAAACGGGATAATGGACATTCCCGACAGGGCCAGAAGGCCAAAGGGAAGAACGGGAAAAAATTGAAATTTACTCCTTCCGAAAAAAGGGAGAAGAGTCGAAAGTACAAGGAGATGCTAAACCGCCACCAGCAAGCTATCCTCAATACCCAGCAGGCGAAGAACGCACTGATCCAGGCCAACCTCCGTCTGGTGGTCAGCATTGCAAAACGGTATGCCAACCGGGGCCTCTCCTTCCTCGACCTCATCCAAGAAGGAAACCTTGGTCTCATGCAGGCCATGGCCAAATTCGATTATACCAAGGGGTATAAATTCAGCACGTACGCCTCCTGGTGGATCAGGGCCGCCATTCTGAGGGCCTTTGCGGAGAAGTCGAGAACGATCCGTATCCCGAACTACCTCTTTGAGATCAAAGGAAAGATGATGAAATCCTTTAAAGATCAGGTCAAGAGGCTGGGCCGGGAACCCACTTCCCAGGAGCTGTCAAAAGACAGTGGCATTCCATTGAATGATGTGGAGAAGATCCTCAATCTCATCGAGGAACCGATCTCTCTCGATATGCCCATCGGTGAAGAGGACAGCACGCTCGAAGACCTCATCCCCGATGAAAAAAGCCTCTCTCCTTCCGATTCCCTCCTGGAGAAGGATCTGGTCCATCAGATCGGCAAGCTCTTATCCGGGCTTTCACCGAGAGAGGAGAAGATTCTCAGGCTTCGTTTCGGAATTGGGGAAGACGGCGAATGCACACTCGAAGAGATCGGAAGGCAATTTGGTCTCAGCCGTGAGAGGATCAGGCAGATCGAAGCCAAAGCTCTTGAGCGATTACGGGATCCCGGTCGCTATAGGGAGATCAAAGAATATTTTGACTGATTATGGTTGAGGGGCATCCCGCATATGGGGGATGCCCTTTTTTTATGGGGGGTTAATCTCCCAACTGGATTGCTTCTACCGGACAGTTCTCGGAAGCCTCCCGGCAGGATTCGAGCAGGTCCTTTGGAATTTCACTCATTTTTGCAACGGCCTTGTCATCCACCATTTCAAACACCTCGGGGCAGGTATCGACGCAAACCTCACACCCGACACAGGTCTCTTCATCCACCGTTACCTTCATTATGTATTCTCCTTTTCATTTATATTAACCAATGATCCATAATGGTTACTTTCAAATCAAGTCGATGATCTCCTAAATTTATAATAGAGGTAACCAAAGGCCACCCCCATTCCTATGAGCATTAAAATAGAAACGATGGTCTCTGCCGAATCTAAATGGGTGGCAACCTTTTCATAAGTCGCTCCAATCCACCATCCAAAGAAACCGAGAAAGAAGCATCGGAATATCGACCCCAAAAAGGTATAAAGGGTAAAGGGTTTAATTGGAACCCGTAAAAGACCGGCAAAAATAGAGACCAGGGAGATGGGAAAGACTGGAATGGCACGTGAAAGAAAGATGCTCCATGCCTCTTTCTTTCCCTGAAATCGCTTCTCCAATTTTTCGATCTGAGCCCAATCGACATCCAGAAAGCGTTGAAACCTTATCACCAATGCTTTTCCTCCATAAAAGCTGATGGTGTATCCAATATAGGAACCCAGCGTTGAAGCGATCGAACCCGGAAGGACGATAATCCAGAGGATTTGGAGGAAGGCGTGAGGGACAGAGAGTTCCGGCGAAATGAGAATGGCTCCTGCTCCCATGACGATCATCGGAGATGGAATGGGAACGATGATCTGTTCGATCATGACGCCGATGAAAACCGAAAGCTGGCCATGGGTCCTCATCAGCTCCAAAATCCATTGTGTGATCTCCGAGATCAGAAGAGCCTCCCCTATTATTTTATTTCATAACCCCAAGCAGATATTCCGTCAAGGCTGAAATTTCATCTTCTGCCCCTAAAACCTGCGATCTCACCAGTGGTCAAAATTCCGATGGCCCGATCGAACCTTGCGATCATCTGTCTTCTCCATTCCTCATCGATAGAGATTGCCCGCGAAGCCACCCTTTCACAATAACCGCACCGACCACAATCGGTGCGAAGGCAATCCACCTTTTTAAAATGGTCGAGAAAACCATCCAGTTTCCTATTATCGATATGAACCCTTCCAAGAAAAGGCTCCCGGAGGACAGCCATGACCTCCTCCATCTTTTCGGGTTCGATCAGGTCGGTCCTTTGAATGACCTCTAAATTGGGCGTTAAAAAGACTCCCTGCTGTGGCAGGGTTAAAATCTCAACCAGGTTTCCGTTAAAACATCTCTTCTCATAAGCATTGACGATCTGAAGTAGGCTATCCGTCCCTCTGAACCTCTCAACCAGCTTCAAACAGTCGATCCCGATCTCCTCGTAATGGGATACATCCTCAGGCCGGATCCAGGTGGATTTGATGAGCTCAACCGGCTCGAGAATCTTCAGCCGCTGGCAGGTCAGTTTGCAATAGTCCGGCGCAAAACCGCCGCAGGGATGGTCCGCCTGCGAACCGTGAGAGACCATATTCCGGTGATGAAGATCGAGGAAACACTGAAAGAGACAGCAGTGATTGGCGATCAGCTCCAGCTCACATTCGACCGCCTCCCTGATGAGCCGAAGGCTTTGGAAGTCCCGGCCGATCGATTCAGGCAGGATGATCTTATCCGCCCCCATCTCCTCCCAGATGCGGGCGAGATGGACATTCTGAACCCGTGCAAAAGAAGAGGCTGCCACCTTCAGATGGGGAAATTCTCTCTTGATGATCTCGAGGAGGAAGGGAAGGGTCACGGTCACCATATCGGCCCCGGTCGAGGCAATCCATTCGATATGTTCGGCAATCCCCTGATATGCTTTTTTCGTAAACTCCAGATTGTCAAAGCAGGTCCCGTTAATGAGATAGTTGAATCCCAATCCCCTCTTTCTCGCTCCGGTGATGAAATGGGCCACCTCTTCCTTCCCCACTTTGGGGATGAAGAGAGCCATCCTCCCCCCTCCAAGAGGATCTCCCCACATCTGTCCATAGAGGCTTTCAACCGGAGTTCCCTCCAGTCTATCCAGTAAACCCGCATCCCAGTTGGTTGCAATTGAATAACGCATGGCTGACAACTCCTTCAGTATTATTTTATCTCTTTAAAACGATGCTGACAGGACACCCCTTAGGGATGCTGTAGAAGCCTTAGAGCGGATACCTTTAATCAAATAATATTGACGGCCCATAGGTAATCCAGCCTCTCAAGAATTTCCTTATCCCCAAGGGCATGACCTATAAAGACCGCATTCTAAGGCTTTGGAAGCATTCCTGAGGGGTGTCCAACTGCGTTTCAAAGGGCTAAAGTGTTACATATCTCCTTCAAAACTCATCCTTCTTCTCCACATCGCACCAGCGAAGGAGAGAGGCCAGAGGTGATATTCCATCATGATGCCACATCATGGAGGGAACGGACATCTTGCCGGGAGAAGTGATTCGCGCCACTCCCAACCCTCCAAGTATCCCGATGAACTCCTTTTCCCGTTCATCTCCTATGGCTACGGCTGCATTCTGCAGGAACGGACCAATAGGTTTTAGGGCCGGAGGAACCTGAAAGATATCCTTCGCCCCGTAAATTCGTATGAACCGATTCAAAGGAGATGGAGAGAAGGCCCCGGGATCCTTCTCATAGACGATGGTCCAATCCGTTCCATGAGAGGAGACCAGAAGTAGGATCTCTTCTCCCTTCAACTCCCTGAATTCGTATGCGGCTCTGAGTTGATGGATGGCGGATGCCTCTCCAGGAGAGAGCCTTCCTCTCTGCATCCTCTCATTCAGTGTCTCCATCGCCACGGCAAGGGCCTGACAGAACTCTTTCGGCGAAACCTCACCGCCCTCTTCCAGGTAGTAGACATGGGGGGCAAGGCAGGCCTGCTGATCGAACATGGAGCAATCAACGGCAACAGCTTCAGCCAGTCTCTCCAGCCCCTGACGATTGAGCCTTTGCCGTCCGATCACCCCGAAACCCAATCGGTGGCCATGGACCAGCGTCTTAATTCTCCGTGGGATCTTCTCCAGGAGCGACCTGCATGTCTCCACTCCTCCGAAGAGGACGACCGCATCCGCCTGCTCAAAGAGAGAAGCCTCCATCTCCTCCTCTCCTCCCCGCCAGTAGAGAACGGCCATACATTCCGCCATCTCCGGGTCGATCTCTTCGATCGTCTTCAAATAGAGGGGGGCAAAGGTGGGCTCGCCTCTTGCCACTTTTCCGAGGCAGGCTGACTTCACAAGAGTAGATCTCATGAAGAGAAGGTGCGGAAGGGCCGGGATGTTTTCTGAAAAGATGGAGACGATCAGTTCAGGGCCAAAGGCCCGGCTGTATCCGCCTAATTGAGGGGAGTATTGAAAATCGTCTAAGTAGAGAGGATTCCCGATCTCCAGAGAAAGGGCGCGCCACATATCCTCCTTGAGAGAACTCTTCATCTCCACATCGATGCTTGCCTCGACCACCGCCGGAGAGAAACCGGTGAGGAGAGGAATGGCCCTCAGGGCAAGCCTCCTTAGAGGATAATCCCTATCCAGCCATCTCCGGGAAACCTCATCCAGGACATGGACGATCTTCTCAATCGGAAGACGGGCAAGATATCGTTCTCTGTTCTTCTTGAGTTGCTGAGTGAGCATCTTAACGAAGGCGTCATCTATCGAAGGAATTTTCAGATCGATACGAATTCTCTCGTCCTGATAGACCTCGGTCCTCAATCCCTTTACCCGATCCCTGAGCTGAGGAGGAAGGTAGTATGCCTCGATTCCAATATGTTCCATTACTTCCCTCTTTCGATACGGGTCATCTCATCGATCGTCAGAGAGCATCCCCTCGCCTCTCCCTCTTTCGATCTTCCGAAGACCTCGAATCCTTCCGGAGTCATCCTTCCCAGGTCATCGGTCTGAATGGCCAGGATATGGCCTCTGTTGGCAAGGTCGAAGTGCCTGAGCAGGCCCGTCTCACCGGGTGGAAGAGGTTTCAGAGTCTCCGGATCAACTACAAGCGTCTTTGTCCAGGGGGGATTGATCTTCGCCCCTGGAAGATGGAGTCCCTTAAGGAAATCCCGTAATGTATTGTCATAAAATTGTGAACTGGTCTCCGTCATTCCCAGGAGATTGACGCAGTACCCTTTTTCGATTCCCAAAATCTCTCCGCATTCCCTTATAAACTCTTCCCGCTTCACCTCCCTGCTTCTTCCTTTAAATCCACCCGCATCGAGTATTCGAGAGCCAGAGGGGAGTTTGAATCTTAACCCCTTCTCGCGACAGGTATCGAAGAAATTGACGAAGCCAAAGGAACCGCCGCAGAGCGTCACCGGAACGTCTTCTTCTTCCGAGGAGCGGAGCTCCTTCAGGAGTGTTTCCACTTCAAAACCCTCCCTGCCCACAAGAAAGCGGCTCTGAGGCAGGCCGAAATAGTCCTTCAGCCGGTTCATCCCGTAGGCCATGATCATATGGGGAGCCATCTCGGGAGAGGGAGCAATGATCAGGATCTTTGTCTTCATCCCATCGGGAAAGAGAAAAGAAGAGGCCGCCTCCTGGATCGTTGCATCCATGAGCCTGAGCCCTCCCTCATCGTAACCGACCTTCCCCCTCTCTTCGGGTTTTGTCGTGCCGCTCGTCATGAAGGTCCTCACCGTCCGGGAAGGAAACATGGAGAGTTCCATTACCTTGAAGACATCGGTCGGAAGGGCTGGGATCTCCTCCCAGGAGGAGATCTTCTCTGGTCCGATTCCCCTCTTCTCACAGTAGCCTCTGTAAAGTGGAATATATTTAAACTGGAGTCCAAAAACCTGGAGCGAAAGCCTGTTAAACTCTTCATCGTCCTCGCGGTCGATTCCCTTCCGGATGAAGTCGATGATCTTTTGATCGAGGTCCAGCGCCTCTTTCGGCAGCCCCTTCATCGTTCAACCTCGATATGGAAAGTGATCATCTTCTTCTCCGCCAATCGCTTCAAAACCTTTTTGAGATCCGCAAGAGAAAGATTCTTCTTTTCGGCCATCTCCCGGAGCGAAAGTTTTCCATTGAGGCTTCTCGACAATCCGGCCCACTTCCTTCCCAATGAAACCTCGATCTCTTCTTCGCCTACCAGGGACTTGGGAAGAAGGTCCTCATCGAGAGGAGGAAGCTCTTCAAAATCTGACGGAATCTGAAAATCCGTTGGACGATAGGCAAAGAGGGGCGGATAGGTTCCGAATTTTTTATGATAGATATAGCGATAAGCGCTCAGACCTGCTGCCATCCCCTGTGCCACTGCCCTTGAGAAGGAGTTGTATCCTCCTGAGGTCACATCTCCCGCGGCAAATATGCCTGGGATGGAGGTCTCCATGTCCTGATTGACCTTGATGAAGGGAGAGCCGAATTCATCCTTCTCAATCTTCATCCTCCAGGCAGGCGCAAGTTCATAGGAGTTAAAGTCCAGAAGAACCTTTCCGCACTTTATCTTGCGAGGACCCTTCGAGGTCCGGACAGTCAGCCCCTGAAGTCGGCCATCCCCCCAGTACCTTTCGATCCATCCCCGCATGACATCTTCGCTCCCCTCCCCCTCTCCCTCCATGACGAACAACAGGGGAGAGCGGCCCTGGTTCATCTCCCGGATCAAGGGGATGAGGTTCCGGAGTTTTTCGCTTCCCACGACCACCAGCCTCGGCGCCCATTTTTTGCTGAGAAGCCTTCTCATATGGGAGACGATAAATTCATAACCCATGCTCGTCACCTCTAAACCACGGCCGAGATAGTCCCTCTCATTGATAAGAACCTTAATGCCGGTGGCAATGATCACAGCCAGGCAGCGGAAGATCTTTCCATCGGAAGTGAAAACCTCTTTGACTTCACCTTTAAGGTTGATCCGGCTTACCCTCCCCTGATGGACCCCAATCCTCAGACCCTTCACATCTTTCAAGAGGCGACGGACAACATCCTTTCCCTCCATCTTCCACGACGGTCCTGTGAAGAGACATCCCCGCCAGCCCGTCAGTCCACCCAGATAGGAGTTTTCGATGAGGAGGGTACTGCACGGGATGGCCTTATACCTCTTCACCCACCGGGTCCGGATGGCCGCATTGAGCCCGGCCGGTCCTCCTCCCACCACAATCACATCGGAATCATATGCCATCTTTCTCTCTCCGAAGATAGGAGACCAATCCACCTGCCTCTAAAATCTTTTTGAGATGGGGATCAATGGTTGTAAAGGGAAAACGTCTTGAGTCCGCCCCCTCAATCCACCCCTCCCTTAAGGAGATGCGGATCATATCGCCATCGCTCACCCATGCCTGTATCTCTCCGGACTCAAAGACAGGAATGCCGAGGTTGACCAGACTCCTCATGAAGATCCTTGCGAAGGAAGCGGCCACAACTCCCTTCACCCCGAAAGCGCAGAGGCCTCTCACCGAAGTCTCACGGCTTGAACCGCAGCCGAAATTCTCTCCTGCCACGATCACCCATCCCTCATCCGGCGAATCCCCTTTCACCCCCGCGCCCAATCTCGCCATCCCCTCCACAATTCCTTCCTTCATCCTCTTCTCATCCAGGCTGAAGTGTGAAGGAGGATGGAGCAGGTCTGTATTCACATGATCTCCCAATTTCCATACACGACCTGAGATGATTGCAGGAAGGGACATCACATCACCTCTCTCGGATCAACGATCCTGCCTGCGAGGGCAGAAGCGGCCGCTGTGAGTGGAGAGGAAAGAAAGACCCTTGAGGAGGGATCTCCCATCCTGCCCTTAAAATTTCTGTTGGACGTGCTCAGACACCTCTCCTCTCTTCCGAGAATCCCTTTGTCAATGCCTCCACAGGGACCGCAACTCGGATTGAGAAACACCCCTCCTGCCTCTATCATCGCTGAAATATAACCCTTCTCTATTGCCTTCTGGTAAATCCTTTGTGAGGCAGGGGTGACGAGAAGCCTCACTCCCCGTGCAACTTTTTTTCCCCTGAGAAGATTTGCTGCCAGCTCCATGTCCCTCAACCTTCCTCCTGTGCAGGAGCCGATGAAGACCTGGTCGATCTCTTCGCCCTTGATCTCCTCCGCATCGATCACCCGGGCAGGACTGTCAGGAAGGGCAACCTTCGGTTTAAGTGAAGCGAGGTTCACTTCTATCTTCCTTAAGTAGGGTCGTTCTCCATCGAGCCCATTTCCCGGATGGCTAAAATGACCGTCCCTTTCGATCAAATAATTCTCTGTCACCCGGTCAGGCCAAAAGAGTCCATTCTTTGCCCCTCCTTCAACGACCATATTGCAGATGGCAAATCGATCATCCATGGGAATGGCTTCATCCATGTCATAAAACTCCATTGCCTGATAGAGGAATCCTCCCTCCCCGTACCTTCCCAGAAGATCCAGAATGACATCCTTTCCCATGAGATAGGGAGGAAGTTTTTCCCTTAGATCGATTCGGACCACTTCGGGCGGTTTGAGCCAGGTTCTGCCCGTGATGAGGGTATAGAGGATATCCGTCGAACCCATGCCCGTTGCCAGGCACCCCAGAGCACCTCCGGTCGTGGTGTGGGAATCGGCTCCAAGCACCAGCATCCCCGGTTTTAACCATGGCCCCTCCACTAAAAGTTGGTGGCAGATCCCCTGATAGACAGAGAGGTGAGGCAGTCTCTCCTCTGCTGCAAAGGAGAGCACCTCTTTCACCATATTGGCCCGCTCAATCGAAGAAGGAGGGGCAAAGTGATCCACCGTTAGAAAGACCTTTTTTCTGTCCCAGATCTCTCCTCCGGATTCTTTTAACTCCGGAAGGAGAAGCGCAAAGGTCGGATCATGTAGGAGGACAAAGTCAACTTCTACGGAAAGGTATTCACCCTCCCTTCTTCCATCTCCGTGTCTCTCAATGATCTCGCCCGTGATTCCCTTACCCATTTTTCCTCGTATCATTTAATTTTTCAAATGATCATTCCTGCATTCAACAAATATCGGACACCGGTCAGGGATGCTGTAAAAGTTTTAGAGCGGAAACCTTTAACGAATCGTTAAGATGGTTGCAAAAGTATCAGGACCCTTCGCTCACTTCCTTCGATTCGTTCCTGAAAAATATGAAACGCCGCATTCTAAAACTTTGGAAGCATTCCTTACCGGCGTCCAGCCCAATCCCATTTCAAATAGCTGAAGCATTATCCTTCCCCAAAACCTCCTCCACAATCTCCCAGAAGGCTTCTATCGGGAAATTGAGACTCTCTTTATAATATCCCTCCATCTCCTCTGCCATCTTTCTGATCTCTCCTTTTCCTGTGGCCATCTTCCTCTCCTTCACCCTTCGCAGGATCTCTCTCAACTCCTCCTCTTTCGCTTCATATCCCCTCTGCTTCAAGAGGTGGAGGATGGCCTGAGTTCCCGTATGCTTCCCCAGGACAAAAGAGGCTTCTCTCCCCACCTCCTCCGGATCGATGGCTTTGTAGGTCAGACTGTTTTTAAGAATTCCATCCACATGGATGCCTGATTCGTGCCGGAAGGCATTGAGGCCCACGATGGGAGCATGGGGAGGGATAAAGATCCCGGAATATTGCTCAACCAGACGGGAGAGGTGATAAAGCCTCTTCATGTCGATCCCGTGTTCCCGATGGAAGATCTTCTCCAGTGCTAAAACGATCTCGTGAAGGGGTGGATTCCCTGCCCGCTCGCCAATCCCATTGACCGTCACCGAAGGATAGTCTGCCCCTGCCTCGATGCTCGCCAGGGTATTGGCTGTGGCAAGACCCAGGTCATTGTGGCAGTGAACACCCAACCCCATCTCCGCGGGGATTTGTTCTCTCACCTTCTTCGCCAGCTCCTTCATCCTGAAAGGCTCCATCACTCCCACAGTGTCACAGAGAAAAGCTCTCCGGGCTCCCCATCGATAGGCATGGCAAAGAATCTCATTGAGAAATCGAATGTCAGCCCTTGAACCATCCTCTGCCACCAGATTGACCAGAAGCCCTCTTCGAGAGGCATAGCCAATCACCTCTTTGGCGAGGCTCTTCACTCCCTCTTCATCCGTCCCGAGTTTTAATCTGAGGTGAAGGGAACTCACAGGACAGATGATAAAAACCTCGTTCACGCCGCATTCGATCGCCTGATCGACCTCCTCCTTCTTCAGCCGGATGGAAACTCCGATGGATGCCTTGAGGCCCTGATGGGCAATGGCCGAGATGGCTTCCCTCTCTTCGGTTGAAACGGATGGCATTCCCACATCCAAAATGGGCACACCCAATTGATCCAGCTCCCTCGCAATCTCAACCTTCTCGTCCCGGGTGAAGTAGACGCCGGGAGATTGCTCGCCTTCTCTCAGGGTCCCATCCACAATATGGATTTTATTCATGACCACTTTTTAAACCTCTTAAACGCCAGCTCATATAACGGCAGAAGAGCCTGCCCCAGAAGGGATCGCTCGCTTTTGTCGGATTGGGATGAAGAGAACAAAACTCCCTGCACTTTGCCTCTCTTAAGATCGTCTCAAATCCCTGCTCATCCAGTTCTCTCCCATCTCCCTTATAGTCAGGGATGAAGTAGCCCAACCCCCCGCTTCCGGGAGAACTTCTACGATAGAAATCCGAAAAGGACCTTTTCGTGGAGACAATGCCGAACTCTTCCGGATGGAGATGCCACGGAGCGCCAGGCTCAAGGGAGATGGGCGAAGACCAGATCCTTCCGATCTTCTTGAATCTTCGCTTCACTTCTCTTCGAAGAGCAACGGTCTTCGATAGGTCTGAATATCTTTCTCCCGGAATGCCCATCGAGAAGAAGAGATCCACTCTGATTCCCAGTCGTTCAGCCGCAGAGATCGCCTTCATTAACGATTCATTCGAATAAGAAAAAGTTTTATTCTTATGCCTCACGCCTTCATCTCCGGATTCAGGTGAGAGGGCGAGGATGGAGCCGTCGAGAATAAAGGTCCTGGCAAATTCCTCGAGAAAGGGTCCGGTGGGAAGGGAAAAAGATTCAAAATAAATCCTTGTCCGAAGGCCTCTCTTTCTCACCAAGGGGAAAAGTTCTGAGTAATATCTTTCCCCCTCCTTGCCGGGATCGAAGGCGATGTTAAACATCCGGTATCCCATCTCCACTGCCTTGGCCATGCTTTCCATCACAGTCTCTGGAGAGCGGAAAACCACCCTCTTCCTCCCATTCACGACCTGTTGGGCTTCACTACCCCCTCCGCACCAGGTGCAGTTTCCTGGACATCCTCTGCCGATATTGAGGGGAAAGATGGGATGGCCCAGATGAAAATGTTTTCGATTCTCCTCTTTAGATAGTCCTTTGGCCCAGACAAAAGGCATTCCCATAGAGTGAATATAGGTCTCTTTATCGTGGAGAAGTGAGAGGTTCGTATAGGAGGATCGATCCAGATCACTTTCGGAGGCGACATAGGAGAGAGGATTTTCTCTGATCTCTCCCCCCTTTCTCCACGTGAGATTGGGAATCTCCTCAAACCCTCTCCCCTCTTCGAATGCCTTCATCAATGCGATGAGGGGAACTTCTGCGTCCCCGCGTATGATCGCATCGATCTGTGGAAACGAGGAGAGGATCTCTTGATGAAAGAGGCTGGCCGTGTATCCACCCGACAGGACAAAGGCCTTCTTATTTTTACCCTTTATCTCACTGGCTATCTTCATCACATCGTAGGACTGCGGATGAAAGTGAAGGGGGATGGCCACGACCTTTGCCTCTTTTCCCTCCAGGTAATGGAGGGGTGAAAAGGCCCCTCTCTCAATCCATTCCAGTCCGAGATGCAAGATCTTGGTTCGATACCCCAACTGGCTGGCAAGGTCGGCAAGGGCCAGCGTTCCCATAGGGATAAGATTGACGGTCATATACTGGCCATAAGGCCGGTAAAAATTCGAGAACTTGGGAACATGAATGAAGAGAAGGTCTAAAGGTTCTGCCATCGCCTTGAATTGTGGTCGCAAGAGTGGCTAATTATAACCCATCTCTTTGTAAACCACATCTTCACGAAGGCGATGAAGCGGAGGGAAAAGCTAGTGTAGTGCGTCAAAAGTCCCTTTACTTTGTTTGTCATTCCGGGCTTGACCCGGAATCCAGTGTTTCTGAACTGGATTCCCGCTGGAGTTTACCCCGTACTCGATACGGGGCGGGAATGACGGCTTCGGAAATAATGTAAAGAAGCGTTAGATTCACTACACTAAGACGATTTCAATTCTTTTTCTAACTTCTTGATCTCTTCCTCCAGGGCTTCAATCTGTTGAAAAAGTTCTGGAGACATCGAGTGTCCGGTATGCCCGACAAATGTTTCAGTCCCGGAGCAGTGCGAGGGATCCCTGCTCTTTAATTCTTCAAGTTTCGCTTTTAACTCCTTTAATTTTCCCTGTTTGTCCATGAATACCCCTTCTTTCTCGATTTTTCTTTTGTCAACTGTATTACCCTGGCCCCAGGTCCTTTTTCTGCCCAACAAAATATTTCCTTGTGAGAATGATTGGTAACAATACTGCTATTAAAAAAACTGTGTTAAGAATAACATTGATATAAACATTGAAATACATAGAAAATCCGGTATCGATCATGAACCACACAAGGACTCCCGACAATAAACAATTCCATGACCATTTTTCTTTTCTTTGAAATGGATAGTGTGCAATAAAGGTTACAAATATTCCCCAGCCTGCTACCGTTGCTCCCCATGCGCCATAGATCCATCTTTGAAATCCTTTCACACCACTCGCAACATCAGCGGTTCCCCAGAAAATAGAATTGATGTTGCTGTCAAACAAATAAAAAAGCGCGGTCCCGCTAAAAAAAGACATAAAGATACCAAAAATGGAAATGACAATGCCAACAATAACCAACCATCTCTGCCAGAATAAAAATCTTTCCATGAACTATTTCCTTCTATTATCATAGAAAACAACGAAGCCTAACGAATGGGACAGAGGCAAATGTTCCATATTTTTAAGCATTTGTGCGCTTGTTATCTGAAGGGCGCTATCAAGCTCTTTCGTAGGCTTCAAGAAAATCATCTCGTGGAATTCCTGCCTGTGTGCAAATTGTTCTCAGCGTTGATGATTTTATCTTTGGATGGTTAGGCATGGTAAGAGGTGTCTTTGAGCCGTCTGGATTAATACGTTCCATTGAAATATGTTCTCTTCCCCGAATCAAATGGAAACCCAAAAGCTCCAAGGTTTTTATGACCCTTTGCTTTGGAGCATCAACTGGAAACTTTAAGATTGCCACTATATTCCTGCCTCTGCAACAAACGCTTCAAGAACAGGCGGTTCGACATCAAGGACCTCTGGTCCAAAAGTATCGAGATGAAAACGAATCGCTGATTTTACATCCGAGAGGGCCTCCTCATATGTATCACCCTCGCCAACAACAACCCCTTTTACTCCCAACGGGTATGCTACATAACCATCAGGATGTTTCTCGACGATGATTTTATATTGTCTCATATAATCCCTCCGCTTAGAGATGATTTCTTAGTGATCATAATAGCATATCCACATTATTATTGATACGGCTTCCAGATAATGTTTGCGGCACAAACGAAACCATCAGGCTTTGAGTCATCTGCTTACTTCGGTGTTGTCTGCCGGTGCGAGCAAATCTTTCTCCTAAATGAATTTTGAAGGTTTGACCCTCTATGTTTCCTCTATGTTTCTCTACGTTGGTCTTTGCCTAACGCAAGGCTGATTTTAACGAGGTCTCGAACTGGTCCTGGAATTTATCCAGAGATATACCAAAAACTTTTTCGAAGGCTGTCATGGCGTCGGTACCTTGTTTGACTGATTCTAACCAACTTTTAGCACCATTCAGGCTTGTTTGTTCAATCAGGTGAAGCACGGCTAAGTCGGCTGTCCGTGAGATCACTGCATTGCCATATTTAGAAGAAGCTGAAGACCATTCCTTGGCAGAGGTCAATTCATTTAAACTCGGCCATGAATTGGCTTTTTTTAAAACGTCCAACCAAACCTTTCGGTATTTGTCCAGGGTGGAGAATCCGCACTGTTCCACGGCTTGTGCAGCTAGGACATCGCGGAGACCGAATCGAAACCAAGTGAGCTTGGCTGCCGATTCACCACCCAACTGATCCACTTGCCGGTGGGCCATAGAACCGGCGATGCTAAAGGCACGTTGATCCGATGCTGCAGAGGCTCCAGCGTTGAAGATGGTGGTACTGCCGGAAGACCACCAAGAGGTGTTTCCAGCCCTCTTTTCAGCTTCTTCCTTCTTGATACCGAATTCTTTCATCATGTTTTCTACATAGGAGGCCTTATCCATAGCGAGGACAATTCGAACCTTGGAGGTCAGACCGCCGCCGAGCTTTTCCTTAAACAGGTGGGAGGTTTGTCCGACCACCTTTTCAATCTCGGCCTTAAGGTCAGCCGGCACTCCAACAGCTACTATTTCCACTCCACCTTCCCGGGCCATGACCTGTTCGAACCAAGCTTGAGCCTCCGTTGAAAACTTGTAATAGTTGATGCCAAAGGCTTCCTCAAAGGCCCGATCTCCAGAAAATCCCTTGCGCAATTGATGGAGGTAAGTGGGAATGTTCTGAAAACCCGTTGAGCCGGTCCGTTCAAGGAGATAAAGAATCATCATATCAGCCACATGATAAGGAAATTTTTTCTGGGCAACCATGTCATCGAAACTATTCCAATCCGCTCTTAGAACTTCTTCTGGGGAAGCATGATTGGGCGAATTGCGCAACGTGTTCATCCGGTCCAATTGCCATTTGGCCAATGTACCCATGCCAAGACGTTCCATGATCTTGGCCCCTACCAGATCGGCCGTAGCTTCGACAAACCACTTATATCCTCCAAACCTACTGGAGAGGGGTCCGCCAACGATTTGACTCTGAACCTGGTGAAAAAGTTCATGGGCTGTGATGGCTATTCGGTCACTGGGATTAAGAAGCCTCCTTGAGTCACCCCTAAGAGCAATGGCCCTGGTCGTTCCAGAGCTGAAACCATGATAGATCTTTACATATTCCTGAGCCACGAAGTGATTCAGGTTCATACGGTAGCTTAATGTTTTTTGATAACTTTCCTGATTGGCGCAGACATAAATTGTAACCTTTTGAGTTAAGGAAATCTTCAACTCCTCGCTGAGGATGGTGTTGAAATGCTGAACAACCTGCTTGACGCCTTCAACTACTGTTTCCTCAACATCCTTTTCCGGTTTTACAATGATTTCAGCCAAGGCTGGCGTCGATATTGCCAATGCTAAAATTAGGGTGCCGAGGGTGGTTAATCTATAGATTCTCCTTTTTGTTTTCTCAAACATAAAAAACCTCCCCATACAATTTCTGTAATATCCCGACCTAAGGCCGGGAATGTAGAGGTTGTCCACCGAAAATGGATATGAATCTATCACATAATGAGAAAGTAACTCCGATGTTGTCGACTATCAGAAAAAACATCCATCTACAAGGTTCAATTATACCCCTCACCCCCAAAACAAGTTCGGGGCAGGCCCTAGCCCTCTCCCACAAGGGGCGAGGGGAAGGTGGGTTGGAAAACTCCAATGCTTCTCGGCAGGATGCCATCTTCTGCCTTCGATAGTCTTAATTTTTGTAACAAGGATGGGATCATAGGGGAAGGAGACAATGATGCGACCAGATGGATCACCTGAGATTTGAATTCTGGCCATTAAGCATTCCCATCCTCTGTTAAAATTTAGGGGAGAAGGTTTGAGATGTATATTCTTATGTGCAGAATATCATAACATTAGAATATGTCAATTGTTTTTGATCCACCCTCACCCTGCCCCTCTCCCGTTCCCGCTATAATTCAGCGGGATCTTCGACAAGGGAGAGGGGAGAGTATGTTGCAATCATCTCCTTAAGGCGTTTTGTATCGTAGCCGAAATGAATTAACACCTCTTCAGTTGCTTTTACGAGCATCTCCAGATACTTCTTCACATCGTAGGTGTCGTCCGGTCCCACCAGCGGGAAAGGTCTCACCCTTTCGGATTTGTCTTTTGAGAGGGAATCCTTGATCACATACCTCACCTTCTCTCCGGGATGAATCGGAATCCCTGCATCCTCCAGTTGCTGGGCGGCAAGAGCCGTCAGGTTATCCACCTTGTAGTCATTGGGTTTTCGGGAGATTCTTTTCCCAATGGCTAAATCCTCATTTTTTGTCTCCCCCTCCTTTAACCTTAGACTATGTTCGAGGAGAATATCTAAAATCTCCGGAATCTTTAATCGATAATCATTAAAATCTTTTGTCTTCCCCAAAACCTCGAGCATCCGGACCTGAGCCTCCTGAATCAGGGGAGGCGTATCGCTTCGTCGAAATGCCAATCCCCTCGCCTTCATCTTTCCGTTTTTAAAAAGTCCAAAGTAGCGGTTGGCTACAGGGCTTTCTCGATTTCTTTTCGAGGGGAGAAAAGTCATCCATTGATAAATTCCTTCCAGGCTCATCTTAATCCCGGTTGCCTCTCCGATCTTCTGACAGAGATTGAGAACCTCTTCCTCGTTCAATCCCTTCTTCCGGATCCAGAGAGAATCGGTGATGGCATGAAGGAGCTCAAACCCCTCCTCCTCACAAATCTCCTTCGCTTCAAGGAGTTTCTCTCTTCCAAAGGCAGTGACCGCCTCGTGTGCTTCAATTCTTCCGAAACGGGCATTTCGATAGCCCAGATATCCGAAACAGGTAACGAGCATCCACTTCAGCGCCGTCTGCTTGCGGTTGTAGCTTTCTTTTTTGCCTTCTGTTTCCTGCTTTCTGTTTTCTGCCTTCTGCCTCCCGCCTTCTATCTTCTCATTCTTTTCTCCGAACTCCGAACTCCGAACCCCGAACTCTATTTCTTTTACTATCCCCTTAAGCCACGCTCTTCTCGCTAAAATAGGTTTAAGCGTCTTTGGGACGAGCCCTTCTCGTTTCTCGCAGATTGTATAACCCGCTTCTGGAACTCGATGGTTGTGAAGCTCCTCGGCCACAGGCCGGGGCTTCCCGGCAAGGTAATCTTGTTTCATATTGTGCCCCTTGACCCCGCCTATCCCGCCAGAGGCGGGACGGGGCTTGCGGGGCACGTTCCGGTCACAGCATCTGCAGAGCACCGTCTCCGGAGAAATATTGTGGATGGCCATGATCGTTGGATACATTGAGGCAAAATCAATCTCAGCCACATCTTCAAAAATTCCCAGCTTCGGCTGAAAAACAAGACCGCCCTTATCCGCAACGAGCAGATCCCAGGCTGTCTTAAACTGCTCAGGCTCCCCTTTCCTCCAGGGAATAAGGATGCCATCCTGAAATGCCCGGTCGAGCTGCATCGAGGTGATGGCTGTTCCCGGAGAGGTGCGGGCCATCCGCTGAACCGGAATTTTGGCCAATCGCGCCAGCTCGATCACCCCTTCCATCCCCGACTCCCCATAGATGAAGGAGTTCCGCCGATCAATATGCCATCTTCCGAAAAAGAGATGGGCAGGAGCCCGGTAGTAGGTCCGGCCATAAGAGAAGTAGGAACGGCCCCTAAGATCGATCTGTCTCTTGGTGGGATGGGGTTCCCGGTCCCAGGGAATGGAGGTTTTCCCTCTCCTCTCTAATGAAAAGAGGAGAGGGAGAAGAGAAGCGTCGCCGTCATCACTCATAATCACATCGGGATCGAACTGTTTGATAAACCTCTCGATCTCTCCAATATCCACATTCTCCATCTCCATCTGGTATCCTTCGCATTCCAGGATGAGCGCCTTCCCCCGCCCTGAACCGTAATGGTTCAGGGTGCGAAGTTCCATCACCCGAAGATCAGGAAGGTCTCCGTCATCCATCCACAACGATTCGGATTTGTCGGGCTGAATTCTGAAGATTCGAGTCCCCTCGATCTCAGCGACGCATCGACCTGTGGGAAAGAGTCCCTTTTCATAAAGGTAGGCCTGAGGCAAAGGAATATCACAGTTGTAGAAGGTTATTCTCTCCTCCCATGAAGGAAGAATTCTCGGGAGTTGGCCATAATGCTCAGAATCGTTTGCCTCGATCTCCATCACCTCGACTACGTCTCCGCTCCAGAACTCTCTCTTCCTGGTCCACTGGTACGCTATGGCCCATTGATTTTTCTGGAGGGACTGATACAAGGCGAGGAGATCGTTCTTCTTCCCCTGTCCATAGAATCGAGGCCGGAAAGGGTCTTCAAATCGGTGAAGTCTTCCCTCCTCATCCTTGAGCCAGAGGATCATCGAAGAGTCAAGTGGGTAGAGATCGAAGAGCCATCCCTGGAGTTCCATAACTACATCTATAAACATTAATCGGTTTGAAGTAGGGAACGGTTTTAAACCGTTCCCTACAGGTTCGGAAATCAGAGGTAACTTAGGGATCACAGATCTTATTCGTTTGGCTCTTTTTTTTCTAATGCTTTCAACTTCGCCCTCAATTCCACCAGAGCCTTTTCGTGTTCGATGAGGATGGAGATCAGGATCGTCTCAAAAGGCCAGGGTCTCGAAGCATAAACTCCGGCCTGTACATGAAGCCTTGCGTCTTCGAAGAGGCGGTCGAGAAATTGCTGATCCTCTTTTCTCAGTCCTCTTCGAAACTTCCTCCACTCCTGGACTTCCTGTTCCAGAACCTGACTGAAAGGAAGAACGGTTCGTCCCATTGTAAACCCCGCATAGCACCATGTTGAATCCTGAAGAATATGTCATGCCGAACTCGTTTCGGCATCTCTTCAGGGTAGATTCGGTTCAGCATATCAAAAAATGGGCTGAGCCTCTGAAACCGTAGACCCTGAACCGAGTTCAGGGTAACAGAAAAAGTTTTTTGGGATCTTCTCCGGAACAATGCTTGTTCCCTGCCCATTTACCTCTATTCTCCAGACCCAATTCGAAAACTGGAAAAGCCTTTTCGTCAGATAGGCTCTCCGGGAGTCAGATGGAACAGAGGGTTGAAACAGAAAGAAAGGAACTCCTCTTAAAGCCATCTCCTCCATCTTTTTTAAAGACCTTTCAAAGAGAATCCGGACTTCCCTCTCCGGCACATCTTCATCCAGAAAGGTGGTGAGGGGTCCTAAGAGGATGACCCACGGCCTCCGTAGGGGCGATTCATGAATCGCCCCTACAACGGAAATCAACTTCTCTCCCATCAGGGCCGCCATCTGGTAGCAGGTGAAGGCCCTTGCGATCCGAATCCTCTTAAGAATCTCTTCCGGAGAAATCAACGCCCTTCTGGCGAAGGATGAGGCTACATAAGGATTAAAGCAATTCGCACCGTCCAGGACGATGACATCCATCCCCCTGCCTGCCATCCATCCCGCCACGTAGGATGCAATTCCTCCCGTCCCTTCCCCCCGAAAAAGAATCTTCCTGGGAGCAGAAGGAACACCGTCCAGAGTCAGCTGAAGCAGAATTTCTTCAAGTGGACTCCCCCGTGGGAAGATAGTTCGGAGTTCGGTGTTCGGAGTTCGGAGCATTCTCTCAACTCCTTAAAGACTTGATCAATCCATGAATCATTTTCGAAAGCTCTAAACAGAAACTTCTCGATTGTTGTTCAGCTCTGTCACCGATAAATTTCTGTCTACAAGAAATTTCAGTAATTGCAACACACTCTCTTACGGATCTCCTGGCTATTTTAAGAAATCGATTAAATTCTGTCTTGGTCCCTCCACTCCCTTCAGTAATATTCAGGCAGATCGATATGGAAGCTCTTCTAAATTGGTCTGTTAATGAAAATATTTCTTCTTTTGGGAAATCTTTTGTAACCCGATACACAAAATCCACATATTCGAGGGCTTTCTGATAAACCTTCAAATTTTCAAAATCAAATCTCTCTTCATCCATAGATTCCTCTCCTTTTAGTTTAATGTTTTTAGTCTTAAATTTTCTGCTCCGAACTCATTACTCCGAACTATTTCTAAAGGTTTTGCTCCGAACTATCCTTCGCTTTGATGTCTCCGAACTCCGAACTCATTACTCCGAACTTTGTTTAGCATTTTCGAAACACCCCGATCACCTTACCGATTATTTTAATCTCTTCCGATCCCTCCTCGATCCCGATCGTCTCCCAACGCTCGTTATCCGGCCTCAGTTCGATTTTCCCCCTGTTTTTGAAAAACCGTTTCACCGTCGCCTCATCGCCCATCAGGGTCACCACCACATCCCCATTTTCCGCTGAGGGTTGGGACCGAACGACCACAAAATCATTAGGAAGGATGTAGGGAGACATGCTGTCGCCTTTCACCTTGAGAAGAAAGGTCTCCTTTCCTTTTGCCCATTCTGCTGGTAGTGGAATACTTCCTTCCACATTCTCCACGGCTAAGGTAGGTTTCCCTGCGGCAACCCTTCCCAGAATGGGAACCTCCCGGACCATCGCCCTCCCTTCCCTTCTTGGATGTTCTCCACGAAAGCGATCCTCCTGAAAGACCAGCACCTCAAGGCCTCTCGACATCGAACTCTCCCGTTTCAAATAACCCTTTTTTTCCAGCGCCTTGAGGTGATCGAAGGCTGCCCGGGGATAGATGCTAAAATGTCCACCGATCTCCCTCACCGAAGGGGGATACCCCCTCTCCTTGATAAACGCCTGAATGAAGTCGAAGATCTCTCTCTGCCGAGCCGTCAGCTCCATGGGTCACCTCTTTGAATTCAATCTTCTATTTTCAAGTACTTACTCCGAACTATTTCTAAAGGTTTTCCTCCGAACCCCCGTAGGGAACGGTTTCAAACCGTTCCCTACCGAACTTCTGTTTACCGTCTCCGAACTCCCCCGGCCCGACCCGGCCCGGGACGGGCGAACTCATCACTCCGAACTGGTTTTCATAATACTATACATTTGTTTAGTTGTCAAGAACAAAAAAAGATAAGGCCTCGCATTTGAAAAAGGATGCCGGGCTTTTTTGGGGAGAGTTCTGCTTGTTTCTAATCAGAACAAGAGAAATTCCTGCTTAATTTTAAGGAGTTGGTTAAAAAGGCCAGGGAGAGGCGGTCAGCATATGAAAATTATTATATTGACAAGCATGGTCGTTTGCACAGGCGGGAAATAAAGATAGAGAGGAGAAAAATATTTCTAAGATGATGTTGCCTTAAGGCTCTCCATGACATCTTTCGCTCTAATATTTCCCTTGACTCCCATTTCTGCGAGGAGATCGATTGTCTCTGAAAGGGTCAAATTCAATAGCTCAGCTACTTCCCGAAGAGTTAGTTTACCTCTCTCGTAAGATTTTGCCGCATAAAATTCGAATCCCAATCTTGTGAGTTTCCGAAGAGATTGTGTTTTCTCGAGTTTCTCTAACCGGGCAACAAACTCTATGGATTTATCGATATCATCCGGGATTCTAATAGATTTGACCTTCATGACTTTTCCTCCAATAAAATTTTCACTATACTTTGTTCGTCTTCACTGATCAAAACAGAAAGTTTTTCGAGCCAAATCAGCGCTGTTTTCTTATCGATGAAGTTTCCTTGGTAAAAAAAATAAATAAAAAGACCTGGCAAAATATACGGGATACCCGCTGCTCTGAGAAATCTTATCAGTTTAGCATCGTCTGTTGCTATTGTGTCATACTTTCCTTGTTTAAAAATTTCTATGAGGGCATGATCTCCTTTCAAACGAGCAAAAGATTCTTTCCCAACTACTCTGATGATCCCATTCTGAATATTCTTTTCTACTTGCTCAGCATCCGAAAGGCCTTTAATTTTACCCGCATCGACAACCTCCATTTTCACAATGATTGGAATAGCGATCTCATTTCGCTTGCAAACAGACTCTTTAATCCCTGCTTTAGTCAGTTTGATTAAACAATCAGCGTCCATCAGGATCTTCATCGTAGTTTATTGTAACTTATACATTACAAAAGTCAAGGAATTATTTTTATTGACAAATAAAAATCTTTGCACTAAAAGTGAAACATCATGAGGGGAGGGGGGAATCCATCGTCGACACAATCCTCAAAGAATTTCTCACATTAAAACCCTGATTTAAGATAGCCATTTAAAAAATGCTTTTCTAAACTTAGACTACCTCGGAAAGCTAAATTATGAACTGGACTCACCAGAAGATGCCTGAGTGAAAGCTCCAAGGGGATCGTTATATTCCTTTGGAGCTTCTTCCCGAATCCGTCCTTCATAAATTGAAAAGTTAATTAAGTTTGCCTAACCTTTGAACTAAGGGTTTAGCGGTTTGAGGAAGGCGCCGGCAAACATACAGGAAAGGAGGTTATCGTATGTCAACTTATATTATATTAATTCACTTCACCCCAAAAGGGATAGAAGACATTAAAGAGAGTCCAGCCCGGCTGGATATGGCTAAACAAGCTTTCCGGACTATGGGTGCGGAGTTGAAACAATGGTACTTAGTAGCAGGCCAGTATGACGCCGTTGTCATCGGCGAAGCGCCGGATGATGAAACTGCTATGAAGCTTGCTCTCTCCATCGGTTCGAGGGGTTATGTCCGCACCGAAACCCTTAAGGCATTTACAGAAGACGAATACCGTAAGCTCATCGCTGCCTTACCGTGAGTTCATGGAGGGACACTTCCCTATTTCTGAGCGCTATGCGCGTAGCATATTGTTCGATCCTATCTTTTCCCCTCTCGGATAGGAAGCGAAAAAGGGGAGTGTCCCTGATTAAGGTCTTGACAGGGAAGGATCAATTTTGTAAGATTGTAATGAAAGTAATACAGTAATACAAGAGGAGTGATAGCTTATGTCAACGACCGTTAAAGTGAGGGAAAAGTATCAGGTAACAATACCCGAAGATGTTAGAAATAAGATCCCACTAAAAGTGGGGGAACGGGTAGAGGTGGATGTTCGGGAGGGGGAGATTGTGATCCGCCCCATATTAGAGGTCCCGAGAGGTCAGGCCTGGTTTTGGAGTCAGGAATGGCAGGAGCAGATTGCTCAATCCATGAAAGACATCGAAAAAGGAAAAGTCAGGGTTTTCAAATCGACGAAAGAGGCGAAAAAGCAGTTTGGCGACTAAGATTGTACTCCCGGACACAGTGGTCAAGAAACTGAACGGTCTTCCGAAGGAGATCAGGATAAAATTCTGGGAGCAAATTGAAAAACTCATTAAGAATCCTTCCTATCCCGGTTTGAGAAATGAAAAACTGGTGGGTACAAACCAGTGGGCCTTCAGTATCACCATGAATTATAGGGCAACTTATATCAGGGGTGAATCCAGCATCGTTATTACAGGCGTCGGAACACACAAAGAGGTCTTGGGAAGTTGAATTTCTTCCGGAAGGAAATATCCTTTGCAGAGCTCCGCCGTCTGATCGCCGAGAAGGACCTCTCTTGTTTTACTTTTTTTCTCCGGTTTTTCCTTTATTAATTAAAGTCTGTTTATAAACTGCCCCCTCAAACAGAATCGTCATTCCGGCGAAAGCCGGAATCCAGGGTTCCCGGTGAAAACCGGGACCCAGTCTTTGAGATGGTTCCCGACTTTCGTCGGGACGACGTCTGGATGCCCCCGTATAAAGTACGGGGCAGGCTCCTCAAGTCCGACATGACGGAAAACACTGTTTATGGACAGACACTAATGAAAGAGACAAAATGCTCTACATCCACCTCGCATAATTCCGGATCGAGAGAAACGTGGCTGCCATAAATAAAGAAAAGGGTTCAATGGATTTCTTGTATCACAAAAGGTCTGGGATGTAGCGCGGTTAAGGGATGTGCCGCAGGGGTTTATCAAGAACTGATAGGTTGGAGTGATTGGAAATGGATGATTTGACTACCCTGAAAATTTAACTTGACATATTAAATATTAAGGGAATAAAATACGGGTATGAAGCCTCGCATTTTAGGACGAGTGATCCAGCGGGCCCTCAAGACTTTTCCGGCTATTGTAGTCACGGGCCCGAGACAATCCGGGAAAACGACTTTACTAAAAGCCCTATTTTCAAAAACTCATCGGCTTGTAACCCTCGAGGATCCCGATGTAAGAATCAGGGCAAAGGAGGACCCCCTTCAATTTTTGGAGCAACATGAACCTCCTGTCATCATCGACGAAATTCAATATGTCCCGGAATTGCTCTCTTATATTAAGACCCGGATCGACCGGAAGAGAACTCCTGGCCAATGGTTATTTACGGGATCACAAAATTTTACTTTAATGCAGGGGGTAAGCCAATCCCTGGCCGGTCGGGTCGCAGTGCTCTCTCTTCTCCCCTTCTCCTTTGCCGAGCGGATAGGCAAGGGAGAGATTGCCCAAAATCCAGCCACCTGGTTGAAACAATTGACCTCTCAACAGGTATGTGAAGACAAAGTTTCTTTAAGCGAGGTTATTCTGCGAGGATGCTATCCCGAGATCGCCAGCAAACGCGCTGTGGATCGGCAATTGTGGTGTAGTTCGTATATCTCCACTTACCTGGAGAGAGATGTTCGAAACCTCGCTCATATCGGAGATTTGAGTCAATTTGAAAGATTCTTAAAGCTTTGTGCGATTCGGACGGGTCAGATCCTCAATCAATCAGAATGGGCTAAAGAAATTGGTTTAAGTGTTACCACCATAAAGAGATGGCTGTCTATTCTGGAAACCAGTTACCAAATTTATTTGCTCTACCCTTACTACAAAAATATTGGAAAACGCTTGATTAAGAGCCCAAAATTGTACTTTAATGATACGGCCCTTGCCTCTTACCTTTTGGGCCTCCACGACCGGGAAACCCTGCTGAACAGCCCGAGCTTTTCAAATCTATTTGAAACAATGATCGTGACGGACGTTTTAAAGAGATTTCTTCACTCTGGCCTGACACCTGCAATATATTACCTTCGGACTTATGATGGACTGGAGGTAGACCTATTGCTTGAGCTTGGGCAGAAACTCCATCTGTTTGAGATAAAAAGTGCAATGACCATCTGGCCCAAACATGCCTCCTCGCTTTACAGGATCTCAAGGGAATTAGCTCCAGTCGTTCTCACCTCGTTCATCATTTCAGCCTCCTCCTCTAACTTTCAGTTAAAGGATGGCGTTTTCAATTATAGCTGGAAGAATATCCTTGGGTTTTAAAATCGGTCACCCATAAAAAAGAAAGGACCTAAAACAATGAAAATGATTTGTTTGGCGTTGAGCACAGTTATTATTTTATGGAGCTCAATTTCAGAAGCAAAAGAATTTAAATTTCCTGATATTGCCGGATGGAAGCAATCCGGGGAAATCGAGACTTTTATTCCAAAAAACCTTTACGAATATATCAATGGGGCGGCGGATCTCTATTTCATGTATGACTTTCAGGAATTGAAGGTGGGGGAATACCAGAACGAGAAGAAGGCTTCTGTCACGGTTGATGTCTATCGCCACAAAACGCCAACCCACGCCTTTGGAATTTACAGCCAGGAACGACTTCCGGCTGGAAATTTCCTCGATATCGGGGTCCAAGGCTATTACGAGAAAGGATTCCTCAATTTTCTGACGGGACCTTACTATGTTAAATTAAGCACGGTAAATACCGGGCCGGAGGATCAGGAGGTGCTGGTTGCCTTTGCCAAAAAAATGGCAGAAAATTTAGGGTCGAAGGGATCGTTTCCCGCGATCCTATCCGCTTTCCCGGCGGAAGGGAAAAAGATAAATTCCGAAATATTTATTGCCAAAAATTTCCTGGGATACTCTTTCTTATACTCCAGCTTTACTACTGATTATGAACTTCAGGACAAGAAGTTCAAACTGTTTGTCATAGAGGGAAAAAATAAGGACGAGTGTAAGACCATGATTGAAAAATACCTCCAGACGATCAAGAGTCCAAGAAAGGATGCAACGGAGGGCCGCCACACCCTCTCAGACCCTCATCATGGAGAAATTGACCTTCACTGGAAGGGAAGGTATATCTGGGGTATAATTGGAAATGTGGAACCCGTCCTCAAATCCAAATATATTGAGAAACTTAGGGTGAGTTTAGAAAAAAATCCTTAAGGAGGATAAAAACCTCTTCGGTTTGACTAACCTTGTGTCTCATGGTATTATGAATTGAGTTGATTGAGGTGATTCAATGGGCAATCTAACAGAACGAATCGTTGTTGATCCCAATATTTGTCACGGGCAGCCTTGTATTAAGGACACTCGAATTATGGTTTACCTGATTCTCGAACTTCTCGAAACAGGCCTTACCCCAGAACGGATCACTCAAGAATATTATCCTCAACTGACGAGGCAAGATGTTGAAGCTTGCCTCCACTATGCTGCCGGCCTCATTCGGGATACAGAATATATACCATTTGAGACAGCTCCCCAATGACGAAGTTCTTAGCGGATGAAAACATTCCTCCTGCTATTATCGAATTTCTCAGGCATAAAGGCTTCGATGTAAAAAGTGTTCATGAGGCAAACCTCCCCGCCGCTACTGACTCCATGATCATCAAGTTAGCCCACCAACAGGAAAGAGCGTTGTTGACCTTTGATAAACACTTCGGCAACATCCTGCTTTATCCGCCTCCTACCCATCATGGCATTATAAGAATTCGAATTCACCCGCCTTTGCTTTCGGACATCAAACGGGCACTGGAACACTTCTTTGAAAAGTTTGACCTTGCATCCGTGAAAGGAACGCTGGTTATTTTAGAGCATGATGGCTTCCGGGTACATCGAGGCCCAAATTTTTCAACGAAGGGAAGGGAGAATCCATGATTAACAAGTTGATGGGCAGAAGAGATTTTATGAGATCAACCCTTGCAGGGTTCGGGGGGCTCTTTTTTCTTCCCTCGATCGATATGAAGCAGGAGTTAAGAGTCGTTGAAGTCAAAGGAAAAGAGAAAAAGTTGGTTTACCGCACTCTGGGGAAAACGGGATTGAAGCTCCCTGTGATCAATATGGGGGTGATGCTCACCGATAATCCTAACCTTATCCGGACGGCCCTGGATTCGGGCATTTTACTTCTGGACACGGCTCATGGCTATATGCAAGGTCGAAACGAGGAAACCATCGGAGGAGTGATTAAGGGACGGCCCAGAGACTCATACTATATTGCCACTAAGGTCAATCTCCCCCAGAATCGAACAACAGGTCTCTACATGGAAGGGGCAACGACCGAAGAATTTCTCAAGAGACTGGATGTCAGCTTGAAGCGTCTGGGCGTGGATTACGTGGATATCCTCTATCAACATGGGGTATCCAGGAAAGAATCGGTCATGTATGAACCGGTCTTGAAGGCATTCGATCAGGCGAAGAAAGACGGAAAAATCCGATTCTCCGGGGTCTCCACTCACTCAAACGAACCGGAGGTCATTCATGCCGCTACCGATTCGAAAGCCCACGATGTCATTCTGACATCCTATAACTTTAAACAGAAACATTATGCAGAAGTGAGAAATGCGATTGCCGGAGCCTCTCGGGCGGGTATTGGAATTGTCGGGATGAAAGCGATCCGGGGCGGCTATCAACAACCGCCGACAACAAAAAATATCACTGGTTCATTCAAATGGATTCTTCAGGATCCGAACGTTCATACGGTCATTACCGGGTTCACCACCTTTGAGCATATAGAGATCGACCTTTCAATCATGGATGATCTGACCCTCACCGAACCAGAAAAATTAGAGTTGCAGAAGGAAGCCTCCATTCGTGGATTATACTGTCAGGGTTGCAGGCAATGTTTGGGGCAATGTCCGGAAAAACTTCCTATCCCTGATCTGATGCGGGCCTACATGTATACCTACGACTACCGAAGTCTTGCACATGCTCAGGATTTGATCGTGTCACTCAATCTTCCGGATAAGGTTTGCGAGGACTGTTCTTATTGTCCGGTGAAATGCTCGATTGGGTTCAACGTTCCCAAAAAGATTCGTGATGTGGCCCGGTTGAAAGATGTTCCGTCGGAGTTCCTTGTGTAAAATAAAAGGAGCGATTCGTGGATGGTCATCAAAGAATAACTCGGCGCAGGTTCCTTAAAACAGCGGCTGCGGGAATCGTTTTAGGCATGACCGCCAGCGCTGAATTGGCTCACGCCAAAGACGAATATGATCTTGCCGTTACCTCAGGTGAACCGGTCCAGGCTACCCGAAAAGCGCTGGAGGCCCTGGGAGGGATTTCACGCTTCGTTAAAAAAGGACAAAAGGTCGTCCTGAAACCCAATATGTCCTTCGCCCGCACTCCGGATTGGAGCTGTACGACCCATCCCCAGGTGGTGGCAACCGTAGCTCAGGCATGTATGGAGGCAGAAGCCTCCCAGGTTGTCGTATTAGACCATACACTTCATCGCGCAGAGATATGTCTTGAACGCACCGGCATCCGGGAAGCCTGTAAAAACATCAAGGGTGTCCATGTGCTGGCTCTTCAAGAAAGGAAGTTCTTCAGTGAAATTAAAGTTCCCCGGGGAAAGGTGCTGGACAGGGTAGAAGTTTCAAGGGAAGCTCTGGAGAGCGATGTCCTGATCAATATTCCTGTTGCCAAATCCCATTCTGCAACGGGCGTAAGCCTGGGCCTCAAGGGACTCATGGGCCTGATCTGGGATCGTGAGAGCTTCCACTCAAGGATCAACATCAATCAGGCCCTGTCTGATTTGGCGACTGTGATCAGGCCTCAGCTCACCATTCTCGATGCCACCCGGGCTCTTACTTCCGGCGGCCCCGGAGGGCCAGGAGAGGTCAAAAAACCTAACCTCATTATCGCCGGAACAGACCCCGTAGCAGTAGACTCTTACGGGGTCACCATCGTCCCCTGGTATGGCCAGAGTTTTAAAGGCAGGCAGGTGGAGCATCTGCTGGTTGCTCATCAGCGGGGTCTTGGAAAGATCGATATCGACCAATCTAAAATCTTTAAGGGGTAAGCATGAGAACGATCATCCAGGCCCTTTCTCTTCTCCTCTTCTCTCTCCTCTTCATCTTGGCAACCTACAAGCTCCCGAACTGGTTGCCCGCAGATATTTATTTACGGCTCGATCCGCTTCTCGGCCTAAACGCTGTTTTTGCCTCGAGAGAAATTATTTCGAGAGTCTTATGGTCTTTGGTCCTGATCGGAGCAACCCTTTTCATTGGCCGTTTCTTCTGCGCCTATGTATGCCCCACAGGCGCTTCGATTGACTTCCTGGATTTTCTCTTCTTGCACAGAAAGAGCCGTTTCGGTTTAAAGAAGGAAGTCAACTTTCGGAAAATCAAATTCGCCCTCCTCGTCGTTTTTCTCACCGCTGGTCTGGTCGGTCTCTCTCTCGCTTTCTTTCTGGACCCTCTGGCCATGCTTACACGCTTTTATACCTTCTTCCTCTATCCCCTCGCTATCACATCGATCAACCTCTTCTTTGACCTGCTTCGTCCTCTGTCCCGGGCCATGGGATGGGTTACCCTGTCTCACCTTCACTATTTCCAGCCGGTCTTCTATATGTCTGCCATCACCCTTCTGATCTTTGGAGGAATCGTTGCTCTCAATCTCGTTGCCAAGCGCTTCTGGTGCCGGTATCTCTGTCCCCTGGGAGCCCTGCTCAGCCTCATCTCTCCTCTCGGGCTCTTCAAGCGGAAGGTGGGCCCGGATTGCAATGAATGCCTGAAATGCCAGGAGGCCTGTCCCATGGGAGCGATCGAACAGGACCCAACCCGAACCCGTCTTTCCGAATGCATCCAGTGCCGGACCTGTGCCAGAGTCTGCCCGCAGGAGGCTGTCACCTTCCCCGCTTCCTTTTCTTTCTCATTAGGGGGAGAATATTCTTCCGTCAATTTTTCCAGAAGGGGATTCCTCTACTCCGTGACCGGAGGCCTGGCATTCGGATTCCTTGCCATTCGAACCCCTTTCACGCCGCTTCAGAGCAAACACAACCTGATCCGTCCACCCGGCGCCATTCCTGAAACCGAATTCCTGCGCACCTGCATCCGCTGTGGCGAGTGCATGAAGTCCTGCTTAACGAATACGCTTCAGCCCTGCCTCTGGGAATCGGGCTTCCCCGGCCTCTGGACGCCGAAGATGGATCTTCGTCTGGCCCCCTGCGATCAGAATTGTAATGTCTGCGGCAAAGTCTGTCCCACCCAGGCGATCCGCTCGGTCTCCGTAGAAGAAAAGAATCATGCCAAAGTGGGAACAGCCATCTTACTCAAGGAGATGTGCCTGGTCTGGGCTCAGAATAAGATCTGTCTGATCTGTGACGAAATCTGTCCTTACAATGCGATCGTTTTTCGCCCTGTGGAGGGTTATCGTCGTCCTGTCGTCATCGCCTCGAAGTGCAACGGTTGTGGATTCTGCGAGCAAAGATGCCCTGTCCTGGGAGATTCGGCCATTGTCGTTGTGCCGGACGGGGAGATTCGCCTCAAAGATGGATCCTATATCAAAGAAGCCAAAAAGCTCCAGCTGGAGTTCAAGCCCGACCCCGGGGATGACAAATTTATTCTCGAAGAATCCGGATTTAAGATCGAAAGCGGAAAGAAAGAAGAAAAGAAATCCCAGCCTCAAAAACCAAAGGGATTTCAATAAAAAACGATGAACGATGAACCACGAACAATGAAGTTCCGGATCCATGGAAGATTGGAATCATGGATGATTGGACAAACCCAAAAAAACTTTTTTTTAACCCATTATTCCACTATTCCATCATTCCATCCTTCCAATGGGTTGGGTTTATCGTTTAATGTTCATTGTTGTAGAATTACATTGGATTTAGTGTAATTTCTGGGTTAAAATTCTCCTTGAAATCCAGCCATCCATAGCGGGGGCTTCCATGTGGGAGCGTTTGAAGGAAGATATTAAGACGATTAAGGACCGGGACCCTGCGGCAAAGAATTATATAGAGATCTTTCTCTGCTATCCGGGTCTTCATGCCATCTGGCTTCACCGGATTGCCCATGCTCTATATCTCCGGGGATGGTACACCACTGCCCGACTGATCTCCCATTTTAACCGTGGGGTCACAGGAATCGAGATCCATCCCGGCGCGAGGATCGGCAGGCGACTCTTCATCGACCATGGCATGGGAGTGGTGATGGGAGAGACCACCGAAATCGGTGATGACTGTCTCATCTATAAAGGGGTGGTGCTCGGAGGCACCACACTTGAAAAGAAGAAACGTCATCCCACCCTGGGAAACCGTGTCGTCGTGGGCTCCAATTCCACGATCCTGGGCCCCATCACCGTCGGCGATGGGGCAAGAATCGGCTCCGGTTCGGTGGTGGTCAGATCGGTCCCTCCGGGTGCAACCGTGGTCGGTGTTCCGGGTCGTGTCGTTGAATCCCTTACCCCGGAGAAAGAAGAACTCGATTTTGAACATGGAAATCTTCCGGACCCGCTGTCGGACATTATGAAGATGCTCCTTCAGCTACACAGTAAGCTGGAAGAAAGGGTCAAGCGGCTGGAGCGACTGGAGGATCAGAACAGCAAAACCATCCCCAGCGAGGAGTGAAAATGGCAAAGTATCCGAAATTTTTAATGGAACATTTTCAGAACCCTAAAAATGTCGGGGAGATCTCCGATGCCGATGGCGTGGGAACCGTAGGCAATGCTTCCTGCGGCGACATTATGCAGATGTTCATCAGGGTCGAGGGCAATAAGATTACCGAGGCAACTTTCAAGACCTTTGGCTGCGGGGCGGCCATTGCAACCAGCTCCATTCTGACAGAGCGGATCAAAGGGGCTACGCTGGATGAGGCCCTGAAGATATCCGACGAGACATCAAGGGAGGTCCTCTCCCAGTTGCCAAAAGAGAAAGTCCCCTGTTTTACCTTAGCCACGGATGCATTAAAACTGGCCATCGAGGAATACCGTTGCAAATTGACGGGAATTCATGAAAAAGGCGGCTTTGACTCCACAAAGTTGGAGAAGGATGAATGAGGTCACCGATGATGAAAGAGGATAAGGTCGTTTTTCTCAAAGACCCGAACAAAGTCTTAGAACAGCTCATTAAAAACTTCCTCAACGAGAATAGCCAGAACCGGAGAACCCAACTTGATAATGGGTCTTACTGGGAAGAACCTCTGGTCGGGTTTGCCTCGGGAACCGATCCACTCTTCTTTCAATTTAAATCGCTGATCGGCTCATTCCACCGCACTCCGAGAGAGATCGTCGTCACCGCCTTAAAGGAGAAAGGCAGAGAGCTTCTTCTGTCGGAGGTGGAGCAGATTAGCGTCATTTCATGGATATTACCCACCGCCGAGGACACCCGGAAAAGCAATCGTAAAGAAGAAAAATTTCCTTCGAAGCTCTGGGCCTACACGAGGGATTTCGGCGAGGTCTGCAATGGCGCTTTGCGAAGACATGTCGTGGGATTCCTGGAGGATTTAGGCTTTGTGGCGGTCGCTCCACTCCTGATGCCCACTTTTCGTTACTTTCGGGATGAAAAGGTGGGCTGGGCCTCTCCCTGGTCGGAGCGCCATGTTGCCTACACCTGCGGCCTCGGGACCTTCAGCCTCAACGATGGTCTCATCACCCCGAAAGGGATGGCCGTCCGAATAGGAAGTGTCGTCACCCTTCTGAAACTGACCCCGAGCGAGAGGAGGAACAGTCACTATAAAGAGAACTGCCTCCTCTTCCGGAACGAAAAATGCGGGAAGTGCATCCCGAGATGTCCTGCCGGAGCCATCACAGAAGAAGGTCATGATAAGGATCGATGCAACGAATACATCAATTCCGAGCCATTAAAAGCAAAACGGCTGGGATATGGTTTACAGAACCCTCCTCCTGCCTGTGGCCTCTGCCAGACCGGAGTGCCCTGCGAATTCGAAATCCCCAGGCCCGACCTGATCGCCTGAAAAAAAAAGGGACAGGCTACTTTTTAGGATCAACTTTTCTCTAAAAGTGAAAAAGTAGCCTGTTCCCTTTTTACAGGACTTCTAATTTACTACGGTCTCCAGCGCCGCTGGTTTAAAGTTTAAAAAGGATTCCAAACAATTTAATTTCAGATATCTGATTTGAGATTTGGGGTTTTTCAATCTGCAATCTCTCCGAGCCAGAGGGCTCTCTGAGCCGGAGGCCGCATTCCGCATTTGTAGAGGACCAACTTTTTTATGGATGACATCAGCTCGTGAATATGATATTTCAAGGCCTGCCTCCCATGACCTATCTTTAGAGCTCTCTTTGGTAAAGATATAAAAACACTGCTGCTTCTGTTCTGAAATTGTTTGACAGTTATAACTCGATTATCTATACTGCATATCAATACAATAAATTAAGAATATATGTTATGCGCACAAAGCAATGAAGGATTGATTTGACTGATGAGCAAGATCGAAGAAAACGGAAAATCCCTTGAGTCCTGGATCTGGGACGCCGCTTGTTCCATCCGTGGCGCCAAGGACGCGCCGAAATACAAGGAGTTCATCCTCCCGCTCATCTTCACCAAACGCCTCTGCGACGTGTTCGATGACGAGATCAACCGTATCGCCCAGGAAGTCGGCTCTCGCGCCAAAGCCTTCAGGCTGGTGAAGCACGACAAGAAGCTCGTCCGCTTCTTCCTGCCGCTGGAGCCGAAGAATCCAGACGACCCGGTCTGGTCGGTCATCCGCACGCTCTCGGACAAGATCGGCGAGCAGCTCACTACCCATCTCCGCGCCATCGCAGACGCCAATTCGCTCCTTAAGGGGATCATCGACCGCATTGACTTCAACGCCACCACCCACGGTGTGCGCGACCTCGACGACGACCGCCTCTCCAACCTCATTGAAGCCATCAGCGCCAAGCGACTCGGCCTGGCCGACGTGGAGCCGGACATCATCGGGCGGAGCTACGAATACCTCATCCGCAAGTTCGCCGAGGGCGGCGGCCAGAGCGCGGGCGAGTTCTACACCCCCGCGGAGGTCGGCCTCGTCATGGCCCGCATCATGGACCCGCAGCCTGGCATGGAGGGCTATGATCCCACCTGCGGCTCCGCCGGCCTGCTTATCAAGTGCCAGTTGAAACTAGACGAGAAGATGAAGGCCGCCGGGGAAAAGGGCTACGCCCCGCTCAAGCTCTACGGCCAGGAATCCGAGCCTGGTACCTGGGCCATGGCAAACATGAACATGATCATCCACGACATGGAGGGCGAGATTCAGATCGGCGACACCTTCCGCAAGCCGAAGTTCCGCCAGGGCAACCGCCTCCAGACCTTCGACCGTGTGGTGGCCAACCCCATGTGGAACCAGACTGAGTTCAAGGAAAAGGACTACGACGCCGATGAACTCGACCGCTTTCCCAAGGGCGCGGGTTTCCCTGGCGGCAAAGCCGACTGGGGCTGGATGCAGCACATCCTTGCCAGCCTCAAGCCGGAGGGCCGTGCGGCCGTGGTACTCGACACCGGCGCCGCCTCGCGCGGCTCCGGCAATGCCAACACCAACAAGGAGAAGGACGTCCGCCGCTGGTTCGTGGAGCAGGACCTCATCGAGGGCGTCATCTACCTGCCGGAAAACCTGTTCTACAACACCACCGCGCCGGGTATTATCATCGTTCTCAACAAGGCAAAACCGAAGGAGCGGAAGGGCAAACTGTTCCTGCTCAACGCAAGCCGCGAGTTCGTGAAGGGCGACCCCAAAAACTATATCCCTGAAGACGCCATCCTCCGCATCGCCGAGACCTTCACTTCGTGGAAAGAAGTTGAGAAATATTCGCGTATCGTCAGCCGCGAGGAGATTGCGAAGAACGACTTCAACATTTCGCCCAGCCGATACATCCACACGGGCGAAGCGGACGAATACCGGCCAATTGCGGAGATTGTGGAGGAGTTGAATGGGCTGGAGGATAAGGCAAAGGGCACCGATGCCGCGCTGAAGGCTATTTTGAAAAGGATCGGCATATGACAAAGAAGAAGATTGCGATAACGCGCCGAGCGACCCGTGCTGAAGTGAACGCATCAATTCGTGACACACTGCGTCACGAATTTTACCAGTCCGTTGCGGAAGTCCTCCGCACCGCGCGCTCCAATGCCTATCAGGCCGTCAACTTCACCATGGTCGAGGCCTATTGGAACATTGGGCGGATGATTGTCGAGGAGGAACAGCACGGAAAAGAACGGGCGGAATATGGACAAAATTTGCTCATGAACTTGGCTGTGCGACTCACAGAAGAATTTGGCAATGGTTATTCTGAGAGAAACTTGCGTAATTTTCGCCAGTTTTACTTGAGCTTCCCAATTCGGAACGCAGTGCGTTCCGAATCTCCCGAAGGTCAAAGATCGAAATTTCCACCGGACAATCCAGAGTCAATTCTCTACGCACTGCGTAGAGAATTGAGATGGACCCATTATCGCCTTCTGATGCGGGTGGAGAAGCCCGCGGCGCGGACATGGTACATGAACGAGGCCACCGGCCAGAACTGGAGCACACGTGCGCTGGAGCGTCAGATCAACTCGCTCTACTACGAACGCCTGCTGATGAGCCGCGACAAGGCGTCGGTCGAGGCCGAGGCAAAAGCGAAGACGGCGTCGCTGGCCCCCACGCACCAGGATTTCATCAAAGACCCCTATGTGCTCGAGTTCCTCGGCATCCCTGACGCCCACCTGTTCCGTGAATCCGAACTGGAACAGGCCATTATCGGCAAGCTCCAGGCCTTCATGCTCGAACTCGGACGCGGCTTTGCTTTCGTTGCACGCCAGAAGCGCATCTCCACGGAGACGATGGATTTCTATATTGACCTCGTTTTCTACAACTACCTCCTCAAATGTTTCGTCCTCATAGACCTTAAGACCGGAAAGCTTACCCATCAAGACATCGGCCAGATGGACATGTACGTGCGGCTCTATGAAGACAAGTACAAAAGCCCGGATGACAACCCCACCATCGGCATCATCCTGTGCACCGCAAGGGATGAAACCGTGGTCAAGTACTCCGTGCTCAAGGAAAGCAAACAACTCTTTGCTTCCAAGTATAAGCTCTACCTGCCCACCGAGCAGGAGTTAATCGAGGAGATCCAGCGCGAGAAGGCGCTGATCGTCAGGGAGCGGGGGGAGATGTATGGAGTGTAGCCGAAGACGAGACTGTCGAGCGATTTCGATGGAGTTCTGATTATGTCCGTTTGGATTGAAAAGGAACTGGGCGACATTCTCACGCTGAACTACGGCTGGAGTTTGCCGGAAAAGAAGCGCGTGGCGGGTGACGTTCCGGTCTATGGTTCTAACGGAGTGGTCGGAAGCCATAACAAAGCACTCGTCAACTCGGCCGGACTCATCATTGGCAGGAAGGGATCGGCGGGAAATGTTCACTACTCGCGGAAGCCATTCTGCCCCATCGACACGACGTTCTTCATTGCGCCTGCCGATCTCCGATCACATTCTCGAAGGCATCCCATGCCTGTAAGACCAAGCGCCTTGTGCGGTATTGGCCACATTCAGACTCTTTTTTATCTTTGAGATCGCGGAAGGTTTCGCTGGGGAAATCGGGGCCATATACGTCTTTGGGATCGAGAATATAGAGAAGTTCATCCCCCTCAAATAAATTAAAGGATAAAGATTTGACCCCCTGCGCATTAAATCTGTAATCCGCAATCTGAAATTTGAGATCAAACAACGGACATTGCCCAATTTTTTAAGGAGAACACCCCTCAACTTCCTTAATGTTAATTGACAAATGAAGACGCGACCTCCAATCCACGTCGGTAGAGGTAAAATATTTTAATGTCTTTTTTTTAGGACATCCTTAGCTGCCGGGCTTAGAAAAGGTTCCAGCATTTTGTGTGCCAAGCCATGGGCCGACAGAGCTTTATCGTATTCGGAAAGCACAACCTTTATCATCTTCTCGACAAGCTCTTTCTTGCCGATTTGTCTCAGCGACCTGCCGTCTAAATATTTATGGAATAAATACGGATTTTTCTTCAGTCGGACCAGCCTAGATTTAACCTTCTTGTGGTCAAGCAGCAACCCCTCGCACCCTTCTTTGTGCATGATTATGTGCAAAAGCTTATCCAAATCCTCTTCAAGTCTACCAATAAGTGTCTCATGATGGTCTTTATCAATAAAAAATGACAATCGCTCAAGCATATGTTCAGTTTCTTCTAACTTCCTCTTTACCTTGAGCCTTAAGCTACGGTCACCAGAGGAACTTCGGCATAAGGAACTCAACTGACGTCCTAAGATACTTGCCTGCTCCAAGAACCGTTCATATTCTAGCGTTTGTTCAAAACCGTCCCGGCGAGCATTCGGTTTGATGTTATGGTTCCAGATTTGTATTTCTCCAATATTCCATGCTGCAAATCGTCCTTCCGTGAAGAAAGGAGACAGAAAATATTCGTTCCCTACCTCGATGTTTCCGTGTCTAACACGGATCCCACGCATTGCAACATGGGGGGGGGAAAGAAGCTTTGAAGTGTGTCTTGCGCACAATATTAAAAACTCCTTTTATTAATTTAGAATTGATTAAAATTGAGGGTCGCACC